>DDLV01000031.1 GCA_002340325.1 Glaciecola sp. UBA2563
TGTTCGCTCGGGCGAGCACATCCCTGTGCTCGCACGCTTTTACATGTAAACATTCCTCCGCCCGAACGCTTTATCGCTCAATTGTCGCATTAGTTGGAAAGAACGAGCACTCACATGTAAATACTAGGTTTTACTTGGCCCGCTTATCTAGGATCGCTTCAATTTCATCCATAACTACTTCCATACGGTCGATTACTGCATTATATGGTGCAGGACTCATCATATCTAAGCCTGCGTCTTTCAAAATATCTACTGGATGTTGTGAACCACCTGCCTTGAGGAAATTAAGATAAGTGTCTCGTGCTTCTTCACCACCAGTCTTCATTTGATCAACAAAATATGCAGCACCCGCAATAGACGTTGCATATTGATACACATAAAAATTGTAATAGAAATGCGGAATATAGGCCCATTCAATGGCTTCTCTATCGGTAATGTTCATAACGCCTTTTTCATGGCCGTGATAGCGCTTCAAAATTTCACTATACATTTGGGTCATACGCGCGCCGGTGAGTGCCCGCCCTTTTTCGACTTCTTCATGAATCGCAAGTTCGAATTCTGAGAACATGACTTGGCGGAAAAACGTGCCGCGCATTTGCTCAAGCGCATAACCGAGATAGAACAAACGTTCATCTTCGCTTTCGGCTCTTTCTAACAAATACTCTTGCATCAGAATTTCTTTTGCAATAGCTGCAATCTCCGTCGTAAATATTGAGAAACCCGACAGTTCATAAGGTTGATTTTCATTAGTTAAGACTTTGTGCATCGCGTGCCCCCACTCATGCGCATAGGTAGAAGCACTGTTGTAGTCATCTTGGTGGTTCAAAAGAATGAGCGGATGTACATCGTATGCTGCTCCTGACATATATGCACCTGAGCGCTTGCCCGGCTGAGGATATACGTGCATCCATCTATCCATCGACGCTTCAGCAAATTTATCAGAAAAATCCTTACCGAGAATATCTAGCGAACCCAGCATATAATCACGCGTTTTATCTATCGGAAAGGTCAAGTCAGTTTTTACCAAATCCGGATAGATATCGTGATAACCAAGGTCATCCACGCCCAGCATTCGACCGCGCAGTTCAAAATAGCGATGGAGGACGTCAATACGCTCATTGGTGACGTTTACAAGCGTGCGATACACCTCTTCTGGAATGTTATCGCCTGACAAGAAGTACTGTAGCGTGTTGTCATACTTTCTGGCTTTAGCCATCGCGACATTCGCCTGTACTTCCCCGTTTAACGTTACCCCGAACGTACTTTCAAAATCTTTGTACTTACCCCAGAATGCATCAAAAACGGCAATACGGTCTTCACGATCTGGGTCTGCTCGGTGCAAAGAGTAACCGGCATTAGTCAAATGTACTTCTTTGCCGTCACTTAGCGTGATACGCGGCCATTCAATTTCAGCATTGGCCAACATGTCCCGCGCGCCTTGCGCTGCTGATAGCGGCGTTCTGAGAAGCGAAATAACCTGCTCGGTTTCAGGCGATAGTACATGTTCACCTTGACGAAGCGTATTTCTTAGGAAAAAGGCGTGTTTTTCCAATCTTGGCTCAGACCCAATAAACGCTTCTATTTTTTCTTTGCCCAAAGCAACTAGTTCTGGCGCCATATAGCTTGTCGCCGCACTGGCAGCTTGAAAAAGCGCTTGTAAACGTCCCATCATAGCTTGGCCCTTGGGATCGCCAAGGTTGGTATTGCGTATGTTTGATGCATAGGTACTAAGGCGAGTAACGTCTTTTCTGTAGGCTGAGCCAGTATCAAGCGCCTCTAGTAGTGTTTCGGCGCTTTCACCCAGTTTGCCTTCGAATGCTGTAAGCTGACTAATATCAGTGCGCAACCGCTCAAGCTCCGCCTCCCAGGCCTCTTTGGTAGCATAGAAATCCGTCAGGTCCCATATATATTGTTCGTCAATGTCACTTTTTTCTGGTGTTTGCGCGTACAAACCTGTCGCTGAAGACACCAGCGCAACTGCGCTGATGATACTGATTAAGTGTCGTTTAAATAGTTGTTTTTCCATTCTAATTCCCTTGCTCAATAGCCGTTAATTACTGCTCCGGAGGCATACGGCACATATTTAATATGCGTCCTCAACGGTTTTTGTTCTTTTTTTTGCCTATCGACGATTAATTTACCTACCGAGCATAAAATGACAAGGCTTAACAAGTAACAAAGTTTTTCAAAATAGGTAACGAGCTCTGGATTTTACTACGGAGAATTGTCATCCCGTTGTAAAACGGGAACTCCTTGGAACCAGCAGACATCGTAAAAGTGGTTTAAAAAAGCAAATCTTCACATCAGGGAGATTCCGTTTTCCAACTAATGCTGATCGTTTCACCTAGGCTATCTAGCTGCGGTATACTGACATTGAAAAGACGCTCAAGGCCATCCCTGGGCGCTTGGGCTCGCGCATCCGTGCGCGAGCACACTTTTAAATGTCAACATCCCTCCGCTAGGCGCTTTGTCGCTTAAATGAACAGCACTGGTTTTTAATAAAGAGAATCATCAGCATATGGAAAAAGGGCAACTCAATAAAAGGAGTAATAGAACACTTTGTGTTTTTAATATACGCTATTGATAAAGGCCGCATAACAACAATAAAAAACGGAGCACCCGCGTTGCAATTTAGAGTCCCCCATACCCTTATTCTGCTGCTTTCGATGATGCTTATTGCATACATAGCAACATGGATAGTTCCTCAAGGATTTTATGAAACCGTTACATTGGACAATGGCAGGAACGCTGTTATCGCCGGCACTTATGCAGTTGCAGAAGAGCAAATCCGACTCACTCCTCTGGATTTTTTGGTGGCAATACCGCGTGCACTGGCAGCAGCACAAGACGTCATATTTTTTGTCTTTATAGTGGGGGGTGTGCTCGCTATCGCTAGAGCAACCGGCACTATCGATGCACTTATCGGACGATTGCTGGAAAAATTTGGACATAAACCTCACCTACTAATATTCATGGTCATCTTCACGTTTGCGATGGCATCAGGTGCTATAGGAACGGCAGGTGAATACATTCCTTTCGTCCTCATTTTGGTTGGTTTATGTAAAGCCATGAGGTTAGATGCAATGACAGCTGTTGGAATGGTAGTCGTTGGCTATGGCATAGGCTACGGCGTTTCTGCATTTTCACCATTTACCGTAATGATCGCGCAACAGGTGGCGGGTATCCCTCTTTATTCGGGCATAGAATTGCGTTTAGCAATATTTGTCCCCTTTGTGCTTATAGGTTTTCATCACGTATGGCGCTATGCCAGCCGTGTTAAATCGAATCCCGAGAGCTCTATGACTGCGGGACTTGCCTGCCCATTACAAAATCAATCACAAACCGAATATCCTACGCTTAATATTAACCACACGCTCATCCTTGGTGGTCTCATTTTTACAATAATTGCCGCAGTTTGGGGAATATCGCAAAAAGGCTGGTACCTTTATGAACTCGGTGCGATATTTATTTTATGGGGTATCTTTACCACCATTGTTGGCCGTCTTAGCGCTGATGATGCTGCAAATCGCTTTATTGAAGGTGTTAAAGATTTAACAACGACCGCGCTGCTTGTCGGTGTTGCAAGAGGCATTGCATTGATCATGGAGGACGGTCAAATCTTGCACACACTTGTACATTACATGTCCCTGCCTCTGTCATATCTTGGCGCTGAACTCGCCGCAGTCGGGATGTTCATTATGCAGACATTTTTGAATTTGTTCATACCGTCTGGCAGTGGGCAAGCATATGTCACCATGCCATTGATGGCGCCTGTAGGTGACTTGGTTGGTGTAAATCGCCAGATAGCCGTTCTTGCCTATCAATTTGGAGACGGTTTTGCCAATATGATTGTACCCACAAATGCTGTTTTAATGGGCATCATTGGAATGGCGGGGGTGCCCTATCACTTGTGGTTTAAATTCTGCTTTCCTTTGATGATTAAGTTGATGCTCGCTTCGGCAATAGTGCTGGTACTCGCAGTAGTGTTTGATTATGGCGCTGATGTGCAACCGACTACTGAGCAAACTGGTGTTTCTACTTCACTTCAAGTGATTGGCTAAAGATTAAACCTCTCTCTTAAAAACACTGCGACACCGTCTTGGTGATGGTGTCCGATTACGTCGCTAGCCATTTCTTTAATTTCTGATTTCGCATTCTCTGGTGCATAGCACTCGTCAGCGAATTGAAACATACTTACATCGTTATAACTGTCGCCAAAGCAAATAATATTACTTGCTCCTAATGCGTGCTTAAGCGTTTCAACCGCTGCACCTTTGTTGGCTTGCCGATGATGAATATCGATCCAACTGTACTGCTCTCCTTCAATGGCATAACCGGAATACGCAACGAGACTTTCAACGTCATCAATCGCTGCTTGAATTGTTCTAACTGTCTGTGTATCGCCAATCATACTTATATTGGTAATCTGATTGTTATCGGCTATCGATGTTAACGGTTTTAATGACACCTCAGATTTTGAATAATAATTCTTGATTAAAGCGCTCTCTATTTCGTGATGCGTATCACCGTGGAAAACAACGTGCTCATGGTGCGCGCTATCACTATCCACACTATTAACAAAGGGAGCTAGACCATTGCGTAAGGCGCACTCTATTACCTGTTCTACCTCAGAATGGCTGAGTAAATTCTCGAGTGTCAATCCATTATCCCGTGGGTCCCATATGGTTACGCCGTTGCTATATATGTGAGGCAATTCAAATTGATAATCACCGATAACACGCTTTGCTGACATCATGGTGCGTCCAGTTGCCACGGTATGTGCAACCCCTTTTTCTGTAAGAAGATTTAGGGTATCTCTAGTAAACCTCGTCAGTACCGACGATTTGTTCAGCAAAGTGCCATCGAGGTCAAAAAAAATCAGATCCATAATTCATAACCGTTATCAAACATTTACTGTAATACGATAACCGCTTAAAAATTGATTGATTTCTTTCAATACAAGTGCGTTTAACTATGTCTTATTTGTGTAGATGCGAGTAGACCACTCTTAAGGTTTGCTGCACGCTCTGTCTTGCGGCCGGCCAGCGAATCGATACATTGTCGAAAAGACCGCATTTACAATCAAATTCAATCGCAGACATTATATCAGTCAGTACCTCAGAATTAACTTCGTTAGCGACAGCAATAATCGAGCGCACGCCTTTAAAGACGGCAGTAACATCATTGTTTTTGATCGCATCATCGGTTTGTTCTAGGCTAGTTTGGAGCGATTCAATAAGCGTACTAAGAGCCATCGGCAACGAATCAACTTCGCCTTTATTCTGTAAATATGGGAGAAGATCGAACCAGTCACTGGGATTATCTGGCATTTCTAGCTCTTCAATATTAGGTATCCGAACCGCAGTTTCTGCAGTGTTTCGACTATACTCTTCAAGCTCGGTTTTATGTGCTTGAACAAGCTCAGTCTCTTGTTCTTCAAGTTTCGATTGACTGGTTTCAAGTGCTTTTTGTACTTCTGAAAGTGCACTTTCTTTTTCTTTAAGTGCTTGTTGACTTTCTGCAAGAGCTTGCTCAAGTTCCGTCATTTGCGTATTCAAACCATCATGGCTATGTTGTTGTTCAGATAGCGTTTGTTTGCTTTGCGCATACTCAGTCTGTACTTTTGCCAACTCTGCTGTCAGCGCTTCTTGACTGGATTGCAATTCGGCAATCGTCGACTCTTTTGATTGCAGGGCATTTTGTTGTTGCTCTAATTGTTCTTGAAGCGCTTTTTCATGATTTGCCTGCTCTTCGATTCGTTGCTGAAGTCCATCAGCTTCTGAACGCGCCATTTCGAGTTCATTAACAAGTTCTTGCTCTCCAGATTTCGACGCATCTACTTGTTTTTCTGCTTGATTTAGGGCGTCCTTTTTTCCTTTGAGTTGCTGCTGTAGAGCTTGATTCTGGATATTGGCCTGCTCTAGAGATTGTTGTAGTTGTAATTTTTGTTGTTCAATCTCTTCGTGGTAACGCGACCATTGTTCTTCACTTCCCGCCAACATTTTGTTTTGTTTTTCGGCCCTGGATTCAACATCTGCAAGCTCTGTCTGCAATTGCTGAAGCTTGCCTTCTTGTTCAATGCGCGTATATCGCTCTTTTTCTGCCTGCTGAATTATTGCTTCAAGTTCTTCTTTAGTTAATTCAAGCTGCTCTCTTCTGGCATTAATTTCTTGTGACAGTATTTCTTTATCGCGCTGCCACTGTTCGTCACTTTTCTTAATTCTTTCCTGCTGTTCAGCGCTCCTGCCTTCGAGTTCAGTAAGATCCATTTTGAGGTTGTCTATAACTTGTTTATGTGATGCTCTTTCTGCTTCACTTTGTTCTTTTGTATTTTGCAAGACCGCTTCCGCTTGCTGCAGTTGTTGTTGTTTGTTTTTAAGCTCTGCGATTAGGTCATTCTGCGCATCTTGGAGTTTCTGCTCTTGTTCGCTCATCATCGCTTGCTTTTCAGCTATGTGATTTTCAGCCGTTTGCAACTCGTTTTGTAGATTCGCCACCAGTTGTTTCTGAGCGTTACTCGCTCGTCTTTCGTGCTCAGCAGCAATTTTTGCGCTTTCTAGTTCACCCGCAGTGTGTTGAAGCTGATGATGCTTCTCTGCCAACTCTCGTTTTAAAATATCCTGCTGAGCTTGCATGTCACTTCGTTCTTGTTGTGACATCGTCTCCAGTTTATTCAGTTCATCCTGCATGTGCTGGAGGTTTCGTTCCTTATTAGAGAGTTCAGTTTTTGCGGATTGATAACTCTCTGCCAGCATTTTTTGTTCTTTCTTGGCCGTTTCCGTCGCCTTTCTTTGGCTATTCAATTGCGATTTTAATAGCTCAGATGCATCTTTAGAGTTTGACAACTGCCCTTGTAATTCCTCGATTTTGGCGTTAACGGAGGAAATTTGCTGATCTTTATTCGCTACAGCATGTTGCATTTGAGCGATTTCATTTTCGAGTGTACCTTGTCTCGCTTTTTCGTGTTTCAAGTTATTTTTGAGATGGTCGACATTTGCCTCGCTAGCAACCAAGGCTTTTCTGGTTTTTTGATAGTTAGCTTCACTATCTTGCAGCGCCTTTAAGACCTCTTCGCGCTGGTCGCTCAAACCTTTGACTTGTCGATCTGCATCCTCAAGCTGTGATGTAAGGTCTTGGTTAGACTGTTCAGCAGCCGCTAACAAATCACGGCTTTGTTTATATTGACTTTGTAATGCTTTAAGGTTCTCTGCAACGTTCTCATGTGACTCTTTTAGGTCTGTATATTCTTTACGTGTATCATCAAATTCAGCCTGTACTGACGCCAATTGTTCTACAGTGTTCGCTAATTTATCGTTACTTGCCGTAAGCTGTTGTTGCGTAAGTGCCGCCTCATGACGCGTTTGATCAAACTGTTTCTGCACGATCTCAAGTTGCTGCGTTGTGGAGTCGAGTTGGTCTCTACTTTCGCTTAATTGCCTCCTTGCAACTTGCGCTTCTTCGCGCGTCTCAAAATATCTCTCTTTTACTTTAGCCAGCTGTTTTTCAGTGTCTGCCAACTGGCCTTTACTGTCCAAAAGTTGTTGATGAGCAGCTTGGGCGTCTTGTCGAGTGCTGTCATAAGATTCCATAACAGACGCTAGTTTCACCTCTGTATTAGCAAGCTGATCTTTACTATGTTGAAGTTGTCTTTGTTTCGTTTCAGCTTCTTGACGCGTTTTATTGTACTGCTCTTGAACCGAAGCTAGCTTCGCTTCATAACTTGCTAAACGTTCCTTGTTGTAGTCGAGTTTTGCTTGTGTCTCTTCAACTTCTTTTAACGCCAATCGCTGTTCAGCAATGGCTTGCTGTTGCAGTGCCAATGCCTGAATGCGCTCTTCATCTGCGCGCAATAAGTCTCTGTGATCGATAAACATGCACAAAATTGACTCAAAAGCCTGATCTTTAAATACTGGGATAAACGTGCAGTGACACGGGAGCTTCTCTTCGTTAACGCTGTATTCCCATGCAAACGAATTGACCTTACCTGACAGCAAGACATGGTCAATCTCACGTTTCATTTCGTCCGCTTTTTGCTTGTCGTAATTTAGTGACAAATCATAAGGCATGATTGTAAGAAGGCTTTCATCGCTCTTTTGCCCGAAGAATTCCAGAGCCGATTCGTTAACGCTGGTGAAGCCCTGCTCTCCCAATATCGCCATAGGCATGTGACAGTTATCCAGAAGCGTTTCAAATTTGTTTTGTTCAAAACGTTCCGCTGTTCGATCAAAAATCCAAATTAAATACTCTTGGTTTTCTCTGTGAATTAAATCGATATTGAGTTCACACGGATATAGGCTTTCATCTTTGGCTTTCAGCGTGGTATGAAAATCACGTACCTTACCTGTACGTTTTAAATCTGTAGTAATTGTTGACGCGTGCTGCCGATTAATAGTGAGGTCGTTTAGGTGTAATTCCAAACACTCATTTTGTGTATAGCGCAAAATGTGAGTAAACAGATGATTTGCCATAATGATGCGATTGTCAGCATTAACCTTTGCAATGGCTAATGGTGCAAGGTCATATATATTTGCTAACTGAGTTCTTTCTTCTTCTAGCTCTTTTGCAGCTTTTATGGTGTCGGTTACATTTTGTAAGGTGCCGATAACCTGAAGACTGTTGTCCTCATCCAAATGGTTTGTCATATGAGCGAACATCAGGGTCAATCGCAGATGTATTTCGTTTTTTCTAACATCCGACGTAACAAATTGCACTTGTTTAGAATGGCCAATTAACCCGGTAACTGGCTTGTGCAATGCGACAATATTCTCAGGTAGCAATGTAGACGTAAATAAATTATTTTTATCTACCTTTACACCCAACATTTTTAACAGCGCACTAAAACTCGCGTTGTAATCGAGCAGCTCACCGCTTCTGTCAACAATATACATTGGGTTAGAAGATGAAGACACAATGGCTTTGAGCTTGACTTCAGCATGCAAAGCCTTGTCAGTCAAAGAAGCTAGCGATTTGTCTTTTGTTATGATCGCTTCTGCAGTGCGATAACCTTCTGGTCTGGGTGTTCTTGACGGTGAACAAATCGAAAATCGAATCAACTCAAATTGCATATCATTTGTATCAAGTCGTCTGTCAAGCGGCAAAAACCGAAATACGCCGTTAGCTCTACCGTCTTGTTCGAACAGCTTGATAAACTTGTTCCAATTCAGTTCATCTTCTTTGTGAATGCGGCTACTTAACGCGTCTATCGTATGTCTTGAGCTCATTTCTTCAAGCTTTGCCATTCTAGACCCGAGGATTTGCTTAGCGCGATCGTCCAGGACCATGTGCTCTGTCTTCAAATCAATTTGTATTCGCCCATAATTTAGTTCCGTTAGCGTCCTTGCGATAGTCCGGTACTTGTCATACTCAATGTCGTATGCTCTTTGTAACTCGTTAATATCATGGAGAAAAACGTCTCTGTACTCCATTTGCACATTTACATTTCCATACTCAACTTGCAAGAATAGTCGGCTTGAATTTGTACAGACAGTAAGCTCTGACGCATTATTATGGATGGAGTCTTTAACGGTCATCCTGTGAGATTCAATGAAGCATTCACTGAAATACATACCCAGGAGTGAATCTCTGGTGCGGCCAAGTAGATCTTCGGCCTTGCTATTTACATAAAGAATCGTGCCTGATGCGCTTATTTTTAACATAGCTACGTTGAGCTTTTGCATTTCATTGCGCAAATCATCGAGCGCTTTAACGTTTTTGTGACTTTGATTTCGTAGGATTAGAATAACCGCAATGAGAAATAGGCTAAGTAATCCCAAGCTTAATGATATTAAGTTTTGACTAGCAATAAGACTCATCTACTCGTGCTTTTGTGGTTAAACAGTATTTAGGTTTGTTCGTACAGATGACCACTGTACCTGAATTTGTCACTCAAAACGTATATGGGTGCCAACGCGTTATTTCGCTCCATACGTTTTATCGACGTAACTGAGCATTTTATTAGCCGATTGGGAATAAAAGTCTGACGCTTAAGCCCCCATCCACTCGGTTTTTGAGTGTCATTTGTCCGTGATGGGCGTCTATTATTTCTCTACACAACGCCAATCCTATACCGCTGCCGGTAGATTTGGTTGAGTAAAATGGGATTAATGCACTATTCATGACAGTATCTGACATGCCACAACCTCGATCATAAAGCTCGATGACAGTATGCTTGTGTTCTTCAATAATGATAAGTTCAATTGCATCGCTAGGACTCCCAGATTCATGTGCGTTTTTTAGCAAATTGATCAAAAGCTGTTCGAGTTGAATGGGGTCGGCAAACAATTGTTTGCCAATTTCACTCTCATTAGTATGAAACAACCATTGCTCTCTAAGTTTGTCAAAAAATGGTTTCAACTGAACATGTTGTAACTTTGGTTCCGGTAATTTAGCGAACTTTCCATACCCTTGCACAAAATCAGATAAATGATGTATGCGTTCTTCGATCGTAGAGAAAACGCGCTGCAACCTGTCATCTTCTTGAGATTTTGAAAGGATCTTCCCGCTGTGTAACATGGATGAAATAGGCCCCAATGAATTATTGAGTTCATGACTGATTATCCTTATCACTTTTTTCCATACGGCGACTTCTTGTCTGCTTAGCTCTCTGGTCAATTGTTTTAAGATGATCAGTCTATGCGGCTGATTGTTCAATCGGAATTGTCCGTTTGATAAATGCCAAGTTTGTTGTTCGCCATCAGTTGTCTTTATGCTGAAAAGTCCGTCGCGACTTTGATAAGCTATTGATTGAAAACCTTTTGGAGCCATATCGATAAGTTCTTCCAACGTATGGCCTTCAAGCGAGCGTTGAATGGTAAAAAAGTCCCTTGCAGCAAGATTGCTAAAAACAATTTGTTGCTGGTCGTTGATTAATAATAAAACGCTCGGACTGCTCTGCGTGACTTTGTCCAGTAAAAGTTCGCGCTGAAACAACCAGTGTTTTTCGATTCGCAATTTTTCCACAGTTTCATTGTACAATTCGCACAAATCGGCAAACTCATCATTGCCCTGATGAGCAAGTGTGGTCGAATATTCACCGTCTTTGATATTCAACAAGCCGGTTTCCAAAGCTTCGATGCCTGCTTTGTAGTCTTTCAATAAAAAACTCGCAACAAATAAAGAGACCGCTGCCAAACTTGCGGTAAGCAAGGCACTTTGCAAAAGCGTTAACTCAGAAAAGAAGTAGAGTGGCAATGTCCCGATGCACGCACATAATCCGACAGTAATATAAACTCGAACGCGTAAAGATAGATGTATCAATACTCAATCCCAAATTTGACCAATCTTCTATAGAGTGCTTGCCTGCTCATACCAAATTGCCTAGCCACGCGAGCTATCACACCTTGATGGTCGCGCAACGCCCTTTCCAGCATTTCTTTGTCGGGTTCTTGTATTGTTTTTGCCTGCGCGGTAGACATAGTGCTGAACGCAAAATCATTTGCGTCAATCGTGCCTTCGGGTTTTAGTACCGCGATTCGCTTGCACATATTTTCTAGCTCTCTCACATTACCCGGCCATAGATGAGCAAGTAACGCCTGCTCTGCGGCATAACTAAACTCGCGTCCCGGCAGAAAATGTTTGGCCAGCGGCATAATATCATCCACCCTGTTGGCCAGCGGTATCAACGCTAGCTCGATAACGTTTAATCGATAGTACAAATCCTCACGAAAATTGCCATTACGGATATCTTCAACGAGATCTGCATTTGTAGCGCTGATAATACGTACATTTGTCTTTTGCGTTTTGATAGAGCCAAGACGCTCAAATTCCCCTGTTTGCAGCACGCGTAGCAGTTTTGTTTGCCCCTCATAAGATAAGTTGCCGATTTCATCTAAAAATAATGTCCCCCCATCTGCTGCCTCAAACCTTCCAATACGCGCTTTGTTTGCCCCCGTATACGCTCCTGGCTCAGCACCAAAGAGTTCAGCCTCGATTAAATCAGCAGGTAGCGCACCGCAATTTACCTTAATAAATGATTCATTACTCAGTGGTGATGCACTGTGTATCAGTTCAGCAATTTTCTCCTTCCCCGCACCATTTGGTCCCGTTATCAGAACAGAGATATCTGAACGCGCGACTTGCAACGCCATATCGATAGTGCGTTGCATGGAACTACTCTCATAGATTAAGCCTATTTCAGTAGCCAGTTGTTTATTTGGCGCGTCAGAATTTTGTTGACGCTTAATGGTGCTTTGCGCCTGTCGAGATTTGCCCAGCGCCATTAAATTCGCAACGGTATTGAGCAGTTTTTGGTCATCCCAAGGTTTGGCGATATAGTCTACAGCACCTGCTTTCACCAACTCTACCGCCTGTTCAAGATCAGTCCAAGCGGTGATTAAAATGACGGGTAAGTGGGGATTAAGCTCTCTGAACTTGTAGAACAGTTCTTTTCCTTCTTCGCCCGAGGTCGTGTCTTTGGTGAAGTTCATGTCTTGGATGACAAGACTTATTCGCAATTGATTAACAAGATGCAGCGCGTCCTCGGGTGAGGTTGTCGTCACCACGTCATATCCATGTATTTCTAAGACTAACGACAGTGCTTGAAGCACTGCCGTGGTATCATCAACAATTAATATTTTTTCCATAAATCCCGAATTACACTGACCTTGTCGCAATACTAGGTGATATATTCGCTGCTCTATTTGCTGGGAATAACACCGACAACAGACTTATTATTAGTACAAATATAGCTGTATAAACAACATACATAGCACTAAAGGCAGGCACTGAATAATGTTCAAATAGCATTTGTCCAAGGTAGATAGCGCCGATTGCACCCAGTACCATTCCAGATATGCAGAGAATGGAGTTTTCTACCAAAAAATATCGGATGATGTGAGACTTCCTGGCGCCTAGCGCTCGCCGAGTTCCAATTTGTTTAGTGCGTTTATTAATGTTAAATACCGTCATACCAAAAATGCCTAATGCGGTAATTGATACTAACAATACAATCAAAATGACCAACATGCGGAGCATCAAGATATCGGACGCCTGATATTCTCTTTTTGCGTCATCCAATCCTTGAATATTCATGATTACTCGCTGATTAAACTGCGCTAATAGCACCTCTTCAACTTCGTTCATAACTTGCTCTCGCATGTCTGGTTCGGTGCGCACAACGAATTTTTGAGATCCTGTGGCATCAACAATAGGAAAAAAAGCAAAATTTAAAGGTCGATTACTTTTTGGCCATGGGCCCATCGCTCGCTCGACAACACCAATAATCTCAATGGGCGAATTACCGATGTAGATGAACTGGCCCAAACCATCACCATCGGGATAAATCTCATCTAGGTAGTGCTTACTTACCACCACCTGCGTGGGCAAGTCTCCGCCATCCCCATTGAATTTCAAGACCTCGCTATCAGTATAAAACCGCCCCTCAATCAACGTCATATCTAGCGTATCAAAAATACTGGCTGGCGTGGTGGTATAAGCGGTATTCACCGAGCGGTAGTCCTCGCTTTCGTTTTGATCAAGAGGCTTATTGCCGAAATTCGAAGAAGACCCGCTTCCTGATAGCGGCACTTCTCGCATAAATGATGCATTCACCACGCCGTTCATACCAAGCAGTGTTCTCTCTGTTTCTTCTAACAAATAAAGAAGATCAGTGTCTTTTGCAAAAACACTGGTTGAGATTTGAAACAGGTCTTGTTCGGAATAGCCCGAATCCGTTTGTAAATAATCCATTCTGTCTTTAATTATAGAAAGTGAATTACTTACAATGGCAAGCGTGATAGCGATTTGCAAAACCAACAAGATAGCGCCTGCTTTTGAACGAAAGAGCGAATTAAAAATGGGTTTTATTTCTAACATGTCAGACTCCTACTGTGTTTTCAGGCAAATGGCTGGGTTAGTTTTACAAACAAGATACGCAGGAAACAGGCCTGCTAAAATACAGGCAGATATCGCGATGATGGGAGCGGAAAACAACATAGTCAAATCCATAGTTGCCAGCTCGCTGTAGTAGCTATATGTCGTTCTCACTCCCCAAAGACCCAGTTGCGCTAGGGCAATGCCAAGCAATCCACCTAATAAACCAAGCATTGACACTTCAACAACATGCTGTGCAAACACGTCTCGCTTACTGGCCCCTAATGCTCGTCGTACGCCGACCTCAGGTACACGCTTTAGGAATTTACCTAACAACAACCCTAGGATATTGGCCAGGCATACCGAAAGGAACATAAAACTCATGGCAACTAGCACGCGATTATCTTCGGTAACTACCCCCATATAATCTAGATAATCCGTTAGGTCTCGAGTGCCAAACGAAGGTGCTTCTCGTTCGAAACGACCTTTTTCTTCTTGTTCAATTAAGTAGTTTGTGAGGTACTCTTGGTAAGCTTGGAATTCTTGCGGATTGTCTAATTGAGACCAGAATTGCACCCAATGTTGTTCTGATTGAAGTTTGTCTTCAAACGTTCTGATATCCTGATATTTCCAACCATTGGTGTTACCCCAATTGTTGATCTCTAAAGGCACTGTCAGTGAAAATGGAATGAACGCACGCTCATGGCTATTAAAATGACCGTTGGTTAAATCGTAATACTTAATATGATGATTGAAATTATCGAATACGCCAATGACTCGGAATAAATGCTCGTCGTAATACACCTGTTTGCCAACCGCACTCTCTTTGCCAAAAAGTTTTTCACTGAGTTCGCGACTAATAACAGTAACCATCTCTGCATTGTCTTCTTGTTCCTGCGTCCACGGCTGTCCTTCAACGAATTGGACATCAAATATTTCAAAAAAGGGTAAGCCGGTGACTCGAATGTTCTCAATAAACGGTTTTATGCTGTCATCGTCGAAATGGATGCTGTAGCCCGTTCTAAACGATGGGGTCTTAACCGCTGGTACGTTGGCTCTATAAAGATTAACTGCATCTTGATAGGTAATTTGCTGCGGCAAATCATCTTCTGTCCACCAAGTGCTTCCCTCGTCACGCGTATTTAGTTGAACTGCGTGGACTTTGTCACTTTTGTGCGGCATCGGGTCCATTGACATCATATGATAGACCGACAGACTCGTCATGGTGACACCAATGCCAATGGCAATCGCTGATACCATGAGTATGGTGATCAGCGGCGTTCGTTTAAAACTCCGCCAACTTAAATCGATGTAGTGAAAAAACATGGTTATGCTCCTGCTACGCTTGCCACTGGCACAGCAGTAGGCTTTTGATATAGCGTAAAATCAGCAATTTGGCCGTCAACAATTTGAATGTTGCGCGGTGCGCGTCTCGCCAGCTCGGGATCATGAGTAACCATGATGATAGTCGCGCCATCCCGGTTGATTTGTTCCAATAATTCCATAACCTGTCGAGCCATTAAACTATCAAGGTTACCCGTTGGTTCGTCTGCGAGCAGAAATCGAGGCTCTCCAGCAAGGGCTCGTGCGATAGCAACCCGTTGCTGCTGACCACCAGATAACTGTTGTGGCAAATGTTTGATACGACTCGCCAGTCCTACTTGTTCCAGACAATGCATTACGCGTTCCTTGCGCTCTGATGACTTTATCCCTCGATAGCGCAATGGCACTTCAACATTTTCAAATAGATTGAGATCTGGAATTAAGTTAAACCCCTGGAAAATAAATCCTATTTTTTGATTGCGTAAATCAGCGCGCGCATTGTCAGACAACGAACCGACATCCACGCCATCAAGCATGTATTGACCTGCGGTAAAACTCTCTAGCATGCCTGCAATGTTCAAAAACGTGGTTTTGCCTGAACCGGAAGGCCCAGTCACCGCAATAAATTCACCTTCGTCTACATTTAGATCGAAATCGCGTAACGCATGGGTTTGCACCTTTTCGGTCTGATACACTTTGCTGATATTTTTCATTTGTAACATGGGTTATTCCTTCTTTATAAACTAATTGCGAAGCAAGACGCTGTCTGCATCGATAAAATCTTGATAGTTGCTAATAATAATTTGGTCGTTTTTCTCTAAGCCCGATAAGACTTCGATTTCGCGCATACTGGACGCGCCTAGCTGTATATCTACTTTTCTGGCAACATCCCCTTCAATTTTGTATGCGACAAACGCGCCTGCCTGAGTGAAACTACCGCGGCGCACTTTAAGTACATCTTCTTTATGCTCAAGCAACATGCGCGCTGTCACTTGTTGATTTTGTCTCAAATCGGGCATGTCTTGCTGGTCGAAGCGTACACGCGTGGTGACCTGCCGATTGCTCACTTCAGGCGATATTGCCGCAATGATTCCAGAGAGCTGTTTAGCACCAATTTTTACTTCAACGGGAATACCAATACTTAGTTCACTGGCGTTGCTTTCTGGCACTTGTACTTCTGCTTCATATGCGCTGAGATCAACTAGCGCCATCAGCGGTGCATTTTGAGTGACTAATGCGCGTTGTTGTACCAGCAAGTTGCCAACAACCCCGTTAACAGTTGCCTTTATGCGCAACTGTTCAGTCTGGCGAGACAGTTCATCGACCACCAGCTGTTGCCGTTCTAAAGTGCTTTGCATAGCTTCTAACTCAAATGTCAATGTATCTTTTGCCAATTCAACTTCTTGCTGGGCATGCTTAAAATTAAGTTTTGCGCGCGCTAAATCATCCACTGCTTTTTCATGATCAATTTGACTTATGAGGTTGTCTTTTATGCTGGTTTCTGCGCGTCTGAATTCTCGTTCTGCGGCTTGGAGGTCTACTGCGGATAAGTCTAACTGTTTATCGAGTTGCAAGCGCTGGCGTCTGGCGTCTAGTTGCTGTCTGCCAAATTCGCCTTGTAGACGATCGAATTCTGATTTCTCTTGTTTTAGTCGATTTTCTAATTCCGGACTGTCCACAACTGCAACCGTTTTACCGACAGATACGTCGTCACCAGGTTTTACAAGTAAGTCGACGAATCCTTGCTCTGGTGCATATAGTTGGGGCGCATTCGCAGCAACTATCCGACCATTGGCGATTAAGTCGCGCACTAGGTCACCTGTTTCTAGCGATGCAATTTGCACACTGCTGCGTTTAATGGATTTAGTAGCATCACTAGTGTTGATAAATGCATGCGCGGCAAAGGCAACTAGGACTAGTACAACAAGTGTTGCGATAATAAGACGTTTAGGTTTAGGACTTGATTCAATAACGACATCTTGTCCACTAGTGTCTTGTATCATAATAGATCTCCTTGCCGGTTATTACTTATCGATTTGGCTTTCGAAGGCACACAATGCCAACGCACTGAGAACTAATACAAGAGGAGACATCATCATATATATAAACAACATATCAAATACCTTTTAATCGAAACTTACAACCAGATGTACTGTGAGTAAGCGAGTATCATGCCATTCGTATGCTACTGTATTTTATAGCTTTTTTTGATTTTTGAGAATGTCCGCGGACAAAAAAGTGTCCGTAGCGGACACTTTTTTATTGTATTGACTTATGACTTAAGCGTGTTCAAGCTTAAAATTATCAAGCCATGTTTCGAATTGGCTTTTTGGTAGTGGACGGCTAAATAAAAAACCTTGAAGTTCGTGACAGCCATGCTGATATAAAAAAGACGCTTGGGTGTCACATTCAACGCCTTCGGCAACGACATCTAGTCCCAAACTTTTACCAAGATTGATTATGGAACTAGCAACAACATTACTGTCTTCATCACAATTGAGGTCTTCAACAAAAGACTTGTCGATTTTGAGTTTGTCGAATGGAAGCTTTTTCAATTGACTCAGAGACGAATGACCAACGCCAAAGTCATCAATCGCCAGTCGATAACCTCGCGATTTTAGTGACCTCAATACCAGTTGCGACGTTGAAATGTCTTTTAAAAACGCGCTTTCGGTAAACTCTAATTCTACTTTGCTTTCATCAATATCATGTTGCTGTATGGCATCATCTAGGGTTTTCAGTAACTCTCCATCGTTCAACTGAATGTAGGAAAGGTTGATCGCAATGCGACCGACACTAATATTCCTATCTTGCCAGTCTCGCATATGCTCGAAAGCTTTCTTAATAACCCAATCGCCAACTGGCACGATTATTCTTGTTTCTTCGGCAATTGGAATAAAATGACTAGGAGGAATCAAACCTCTAATGGGATGATTCCATCTTATAAGTGCTTCAACATTAACGGAACTGGATGATTGTTGCGAAACTTGCGGCTGAAAATACAATTCAAACTGATTTTCTGAAAGTGCTTTTTTAAGTTCGTTCTGTATGAAAAATCGTTCCTTTGATGCTGCTTCTAATTCTGGTGAATAAAATTGATAGTTGTTTTTGCCCAGTCTTTTCGCGCTATACATGGCGGTATCGGCGGTCTTTAATAGCGCATCGCCATCCTCTCCATCGGATGGATATATGCTTATACCAATGCTAAACGTGACATTTACCTCATAGTTTTCGATTTGTATTGGCGAGTTAAATTGTTGAATAATCTTTTTTGCTACGTCACCAACCCACTGCGGAGAGTGAAAATCAGTCAATACGATTACAAATTCGTCACCACTAATACGCGCAATTGTGTCGGAATGTCGAATTGTCTGCTGCAATCTCAACGTCATCTGCCGTAACGTAACGTCACCCAAGCTATGTCCAAGTGAATCGTTAATTGATTTGAAGTTATCAACATCAAGAAAAAGTAATGCAAAGCTAGCATCAGTGCGCTGACATGAAAGGATTTGTTGTTCAACGCGATCGGCCAGTAGAAAACGGTTTGGTAAATTGGTTAATGCATCGTGATAAGCCATTTTTTCTATAGTAGCCTGTTGCTCGCGCAATTGTGTCATGTCCATCACTAACGAGTTCCAAAACGTATCTCCACAAGACGTTCGTCTCGGATTACCGATTCCGCGTAGCCATTTTATTTCACCTGAAGGTAGCCTTACTCTATATTCATGGTCCCACCGCGATAATGACGTTAAAGAAGCATTGATAGATGCCTTAAGAGGTTCTACATCTTCAGGAAGTACTTGCTCCCAAATATACGAAGGCTCATTGCCGATCTCTTCTGGTGTGAGTCCCCACACATCATAACTACCGGGACTCAGATATTGGATAGTATGCGATGTATCTTTATGCACTGTATATTGGAAAAACACACCGGGAAAGTTCTTGACCAGCTCCTGAAGACGATCTGTAAGCATGTTCAGTTCTAATTCTCTATCCCGCTTTTCTGTGATATCAGTCGCCACTGCATACAACGCGTCGCCTTGAGGCGACATTGCGTACCATTCAAGCCAACGATAACTACCTTCTTTTGTCCGATATCGATTCACGAATGACGAAACGGATTCATTTAACACGAACTGGTCGTCCGCCTGTTTATTTGTTCTGTTTTTATCATCGGGATGCACAAAATCCAGGAAGGGTCTCGATTTGAGTTCTTCCAAACTCCACCCTAACACTTGGGTCCAATAAGGGTTTAAAAGGGAGAAATACCCTGTACTTTCAGCAATGCAAAATAGCACGTTTACATTTGAGTACAATTCAAGCAGCTCTTTCACATCAACATTATGAAAGTCATCAAGTCCGTTTTGCCGCAAAACCTCCGTTGATTTGGCTTTTTTTGGCATGAGAAACCATCTTTTTGGTATTTTTGACAAACGTGGAAAGCTGATGAAGGTAGATAACGTTTGTCGATTAAAAGCAAAGTTTACGTGATTTTTTATGTCTTAGGAATCATTATTAAATGCTGTTATGTAGTTCGGTTCTCGTTGACCAGAACAATCCCTCGATGCGACGCCATATGTACTTGAACAAATCTCGAAACTGCGTTTCATTGTAAGTTATTGAGTTAACAAGAGATATATTGTAAACCGCCGATTACCGCTGCAACCTGCGCTTGAATGCACTGTTCAGGTGTTGCGTTTTCACTATCTGGATACACTTCGGTGGTCGTAACATATTGCGCATTGGTAACGCCACCGCATAGATGTAATGCGCGTTTATCATAAAAAATTACGCCTTCTGAGACTACATCAGCACCAATAAGTTGATTGTTTTGGTCTGCTTGGGCGATGTGGGTCACTGTGCTAACGGCATCAATAACCGATTGTTGAAAGGCTAGCTCAGGTCGAGCTGAATCGGCTACCGTATAAAATCCATCTGGAATACCCCAATCACTGTACTCGGCACCATTTTTAGCAGCAAGCGCTGGTCTAAACTCAGAATCATCTGTGTCAGTTGTCTCATGCAAGTCGAAGTGAACCTTAATCTCTGCATCCATGTTTTCCATGAAATTCATCAACAAACGTGATTCCATAGCCTCCCCTTTCGGCGAAAATGACCGATTAGGATCTACTGTCATAGGGTTCCAACGGTTAATAGTTTCATACCCCCACGGACTCACACAAGGCACCACAACAAAATTAAATTTGTCCAAAAAGTCGCTCGCATGTGACACCAAAAACCTTATTGCACCCTGAACACCGCTCGTTTCATAGCCATGTACGCCGCCAGTGATCAAGACTGTGGGTTTGTTGGTGTTAATATCGATGTGAGTAAAAGCATACAAAGGGTACTGTCTTGAACGGTAGTGCAATTCACCATATTTACAACGTTGAAACGAGTCTGGCAATTTTTCAAGTTTAGACAAGACTTCTGTGTGATAGTCCCTTTTTACCCGTTGTTTTGAAAGCCATTGTGCCTTTTCATCTTCTCCCCAAGGTATGCCCGGCTGGCCAATAGAATAAGAACACATGTTTTTCCCTTTAATGTTTATAGTTCAATGGCTTTTGTTCGGCGTTTACGATTCTGCGTGTTTTGTTCGAATAAAATCTGAATGGCGCACATATAACAAATCCGCTATTTTGCGAATAGCGGCGTCTTCATACATACTGAGCTCTCCATCGGCGAAAGCTACTGACCAAAGCTGTTGCATCAGCCTCAGCTTTTTATCATAGCCGTATTTTTCATTAATTAATGATGTAAATGGATGCATTGAAACGTTTTCAGCGTCTAATAAATCTAGTAACTGTTCTACCTCTTCATCGCTTAACCCAAACTCTGCATGTAATAAACTGTTGATTTTTTCTAGCTCAACTGCTGAAAAATCTAAATCAGCCCTTGCAACTTCTAATAATAGTGCAGCACTCGCTTTTTTGAGGGATATCTCTTCGCCAATGTTCTTATCTTCGGTTATATCAATTTCGAAGAACTTTCTTAATTTATCCAGCACTGACATACTCCCAAATTAAAATACGTGAACACGAGCGACCAATCTTATTATTTATGCTTATCAAAGATCTAGCTCAAACAATACACGCACAAGGACATATTTACCATCAAAACGACGTTTGAGATTGAGCAAGCAAAAATCCAAGACATAGACGAAGTAATTGTTTTCAGGTGCTGTGGCAAAAAACGAAAACTACCGTTAATGGAAAACCTTCTTTTTCCGATACTTACTACATCAATCCCATAATAGTTTGTGGCAAGAATGCGTATAAATATACTTGGTCAAAAAGGACTTACACTTTTCGAACTTATTATTGCAATTGCAGTGGCAGCTATATTATTCACGGTAATCGCGCCTAATGTGACTAGCACTGTATATCGCAATGAAATCGTCTCGGATATCAATGAAACCAGTAATGCCCTTCAATATGGTCGGTTCAACGCAGTAGATAGACAAATGAATGCCGTTGTATGCCCATCAGTCAACTTTGAAACATGTAATTCATCTAACTGGACACTACAAAAAATAGTTTTCATCGATGCCAACAACAATGGGAATAGAGATGGGGATGAGGAATTATTATTTACAACACAAAGTTCGGGTAATAATGTTATAACCGGGCCAAATGCAAACATTGTGTTTGATAGCTCTGGTACTACACAGAACTCCTCGACTATCTTAATTTGCCCAAGAAACGGTGATATCACGCTTGCGCGAGAAATATCTATAGGCGCTAATGGACGAATTAAATTAAGCGCTGACACCGATGGAGATGGCATCAGCGAAGGCGCAGACGGTACTAATCTTTCATGCGGATGATGTTAACACCTCATTGTGTTAACACGTCCAACAGAATTCAGCAGCGCTAACGTTACCATTAGCATCTTGGTCCCATGCCTTGCGACCATCGCTATAATAAAACAGTGCGCCATCACCATCGACGACGGTGCCAGACACTGGTGTAGCGACAATAATGTAGGTATTGCCACCGTTTTCAACAGCTGAGATCGTAAGGTCATATTTTTTATTTGCCGCGGTTTCAGAGGAGGGAGAATGACCCGCAAATATTGCTGGCGTTCCCGTATCACCGCCACCACTTGCAGCACCTCGGTAAGAGAAATTTGAAGCGCTGTGTCGCTCCATAGCAGTTGCAAACGCCATTAGATCTGCTTGAGCGCTACCTCTTGCTGCATTTGCTAGATAACCTTGATAACTGGGATAAGCAATAGTTGCGATGATTCCCGCTATTGCTACCGCTATCATTAACTCGATTAACGTTACCCCTTTTTGCGCCACAACTCTCTTCATGTTATCTCCTACTGCCGTAACACTATTAAAATTAAATTCTCACCTATTGATTTTCAACTTCGGTATTCCAGGTTTCTTTATTTACCCTCTCTGACTGCCCAAACAAGGTTTGTGCAAGACACTCCAACTCAGATGCACACGCTTGTATATTTCCATTTGCATCTTCTGTAACAACCGCTTTGGCGCATTCAGTACCAATGCAAACGACCGGATCTACAGGACTTTCGATCAGAATCGACGGTGAAGGCGGAATACCTGTCTGTTCGAGATTGGCCGATCTGTCGTTAGCATCATCCCGGCCATTATTGTTCAAATCCGTCACCGCATTAGCATTTTCCAGATTGACAAGATAGGCTTTGCTGCTGCCAATGCCGACAGGATCACATGGTCCTCGGTTAGCGCTCTCCGCATAGGGTATATACGTGGTGAAAAACACCTTATTGTTAAAAATCACTGGCGAAGCAAGTGATTTTTCACCACTTCCATTTAGTCGTATCAACCAACCTTTCTTGTTTGCAAAGTCAGTTTCAGCAATATTCCTCACGCCGGCGTCAGTTGATGTCAACTCATGGCTTGTTGCATTGTACAAGTCCACTCGTCTTATTGGCGTAGCAGGGAATGAATAGTGTCCATCAGCATCTTTTTGAAAGACACCCTCGTCTTTTATCATATAAAATTCATCCTGAATTTGTGTATTTAGCGGTCCAGCCCTGAAGCCGCTACCAATTGCGACAGAATAGAAGAGGTTATTATCCCTCACCACTTCAGATACATCTGGAGCGTAATAAAAACGCCGGTTATTGGCTGCGTTATTGCCTCCTAATGACGCAATTCGCCCACCTTTGATGAGATTATTTGTGTTTCGGCCTTTATACACATCAAATCTGAAGATTTGACCACCTGTATCTGCCGCGTACATATGGTCCATCTGTCCATCAAAATCACGATCAATCACGGCTATTCGTGCAGGAATACTGTATCGCATCTGCGGGATCGAAAGCGTCGCATTGTTGTTACTTGCAGACCACAATAAGTTTCCATTGTCTGCATCAACGATAAAGATACTGTTACCGACACTATCTGGAGAGCGAGTGACCTTATCATCTTGACTTTCATCGTAACCCCCACCAAACACCATCACGTCTTTCAATGTACCGCCTATGTTTACTTTGGTGAAAATGGGGCGCGACCACGTTTGTCCAAGCTTGCCAAACGCACCAGTTCCACCATTTATCTTGTAAACAAACTTAGGACTTTGCGGTTGTGTCACGTCAATAACATAATAATTTTTCCCGCCTCGACGCATGCCCACATACAGCCAGACTTTGTTGTCGTGATTACGCACAACGATATCGCCATCCAACCCGTAAACATGGTCAAAGGTGACATTGTTTTCATAAATCCTATGCAGGTTACCTAGTAAGTCTCGAGGAATTATCGACCAGTTTTCGACACCGTTATCAGTATTGATTGAATGCAGAAAGCCCTGGTTGGTTGCAACATACACTGATGAAACAGAATCCGAATGCGTGACCAACACAGGCGTTGAATGGATAGGGTCACCCATCATAGGGTTTAGGTCGGTAGTAGAGCCATCTCCGTCTGCATCCAACACATCGATACCTCTTGTCCAACGAAGTAAATTTGTTCTAACTTGTCCGTTATTTGGAACAGAATTAAGTCCCAAATCATTAATGCTGATGTTGTTATTATCTTCTCGGACACGGTTACTATTAATAAGGATATTGCCCGCTCCGTTGCCAAAGGTATAGACATTTCGATTGTTAGGCAGTCGACTCACTGCACCGCCTGCCTTTACATCGCTACCATCGGTTGTGGGCGACCAGAAACTTCTTGCTTCTTCTTTAAAAAAGCCTGTGGTAGGGTCTATCGCATTTACATCGTTAGCATCCACTACGCGACCTCCGCTCAGGCGGTATCGCTTAAGATTTCCAGGCCAGATCGCTCTATCTGTCGGTTCAAACACCGAGAAGTATAATTGGTTCAAATGAGTAAGTCGGTTTTGTTGATCGACCGCTACTCCCGGGGAGACAAACGCAGAGTTGTTATCAGCCACTTCAGTTAGAATAGTGTTAAACACACTTATTAATGAAGCGCTATCATCTGCAGTGTAAAACTGTCCGCCCCCGCGATTAGCCAATTCATTAAGGTAATTATTGGTATTAACACTGGAGGCAAAGCCTATAGTAAAGGTTGATACCGGTTCGCTGGTAAAGCCATTGTTTTCCGTATTTAAAAATTCTGCCAGTTCAGGGCCACATATGCCACTCCAGCCGCCAGAAGAACCATTAGGGCAGGTTCGACCGATGAGATTTTGTATTTTTGCGCGGCTCGTATTGCCTACGGGTGATCCGTCAGACAGCAGCACAATGTAGTTTTTGATCGGACACTGCGCTGAGGTATCTATCGGAGAAATGTATCTCGCGCCTGCCGGGATAAACTCATCCGCACATGCCCAACTGCTTAAGTTGAAATCATTACAGCCTGCTGGTCTTACAGGGTCGAGACCGATATATGAGTCTCGCGCACTGACGCGGGTTTGCGCTCTAACACTGCCTTCACCTCTTCTAAGTCCGTAATCAACAAGCGCACCCGCATAGTAATTACCTGCTTCAAGCAAAGTATCAACGATGGGTGTCGTTCCTCTGGGAGAGAACGTGTTTATGGTATCGACAAGTTCATCACGCACTGTTGTGTTTGCATTCAACCCCGCAATTGTGTCATCAATTGGCTTAACGGGATACAGGACCGGCCCGCCCCGATTATGAAACCGCATCAAGCCCACATTGATGTCAGTTGAATTTTGTAGTACCTGAATAAGCGCGTTTTGTACAGCCGTCATCCGCGTTTGACCGCCACCAACCCCAGCTCCCATAGAACCTGATGTATCCATGATAAACAATACGTTCGGCGGAGGCCCATTTAACGAACTACCGAATATCTCGAGATCATCTGCAAACGCAGAAAAGCCAATCATTACTGAAAGCAGCAACGCTAACACAAATGAATACAACTTCTTACACATGTAAAACTCACTTATCACTTTTCTGACCTATTGACTTGTCGCTGGTGCAACAATTGATGCTGCGAGTGTATTAGCAACTGCATAATTCGAGCCTTGCAGTTGACCGCAGCCCCTCACCAGGAATACATGGCAACTTATGCCGCTTCCGCCGGTAACGTTACTTGACCCTTTGCACGCCTGCTCTTGCAAAAATACTGTTCTTGACCATGCGTTTACGGGTGGATTGTTGCTGAACAGTGCCTGTCCAGTATGGACAGTGCTTACCGTCATACCATCAGCGGTTGCCGTTCTGGTTACTCTTGTATCGTCAAAACAGCTAAGGACTTCATTATCTTCGTCAAACGCATTTGCCTGTCGTGCTTCAGTAAATGGATCATCAGCATTAGGATTGGTCAAAATAGTCTCATCCTCCGCTTCAAACACTGCACCTCCAAGTGCAGCTTCTGCTGCATCGAATGCGAACGACTTGCGTTCGATAGACGAGGCCATTTTGCTTTGCAGAATACTGGAATTGATTGCTGCGACGCCTAAGATAGTGATTGACAACAAAACCAATAGTGCAAAAACCAGCACCAAACCATGTTGATGTTTCATTGTATTCCTCTTGCAAAGTAATATGCGTTTCTCAATGTGATAGTGGTTTGAAATGCCTTGTATAATCCACGGTCCGGCGCCGTTATCTTTTCCTCTTCAAAGATTTTAAATTCAGCGGGTTCAACGACGAAACCATCGCCATCACCTTTGATAACAACGGCGACTTTCAAAGCGACAACATAAGCATCATTTGCAAACGCAGCCGCTAGCTCCGATGCATCAATATATCTAACGGGAGAGCCAGGCGCATTGGCATTATTGGTTCGGGTGATCCCATACATCACCTGAAAATCCAGCACGTTCTCCATGAGTGTGACGGACCGGTGAGCATTATGACCTTCGGGTGCTTTTTGGCCTCGAAGCCACCTGCCATCGAATCCAGAGCATTTTAAGCTGTTGTTTTCGAGATAAAACTCGTTAACGACAAAAAACTCTTCGTCCGCGTCGTAGCCAAGTTTATAACCGCGGCAGTCCCGAAGTGCCTGGTTTGCAACAACTAATCTGTCGCTTTCACCATTGTTGCCTTCTACTGCACCGAGCGCCATTCTGGACACAAATGCACCTGGTAATGGGACAAAATTTGTTCTTAGAAATGCAGCTTCTTCAATTACATCTGTGTCTTTATTGAGGGCTGCTGATAGCGGGTTGTAATATGCGCCATTTATTACGTCATTGCGGATTCGAGTCATAATGAATCTGCCGTTTTCCTGGGCGCTGGCGATTGACTTATTTAAATCATCAGACAAGCGATTACTTATTAACGCTTGAATGATTGATACAGCAACGAGTGAACCCAAAGCTAGTGCCACCATCAATTCAATGAGGGTCAGGCCTTTTTGGAATAGTAAACCTTTCGTCCTCACAAAATTATCTCCAACGACACACAATCGAAATCTGACCCACCATTGTCGTTGCAGGCCACGTTTCCGATACGCTGATTACTCTGCCAGTTTGTTGTGGGCCAACGCACGAGTATTTTGTGAAGAGAGCCTGCTGAACAGGCATCAATGTCAGTCGTTATCTTATCGTCACACCTGACAAAAATTTCCGCTTCTGGATTGGCTTCCACCGCAGCACACGACATCTCATGCGCATCGAATTGAGCAAACTCGCTTGGAGTACAGTCGTTGCTAATACAATCTGGAACGGAATTCGGAAGCTCTAAACAGAAACAATTGAAGCTGTTTGTTCCTGCGCAGGATAAAGTAGCAAAGTTGTAATTGTTCTGATTAAAGTAGTCGTTAGGTGCAACATAGCCATCTGCGACCTGAGATATCTGTTTATTCGCCCTTAGCCGTTCTGCCATCTGCTGTGCGACAAATACGCTTTGCGTTCGGGTTAATGCATTTTTGTTGTTGAACGAGCCGACGAACTGCATTGATGATACGCCCAGCAGGCCAAGAGAAAGTATCAATAACGTAATCAATACCTCCATCATACTTATGCCTGATTGTTTTTTTACGCTTTTATCGGGAACAACTACAAACATCTTCAACATCTCAGGAATACCATTAAATCCATTCAAGACTAAACAATTCAAATCGCTATTAGTTATAAAATTTCAACACACCGTATGAAATTCACAACGTAAACGTCTGACACCGTTCTATTTCGTATATCAATGAAATCGGCTAGCTGTGTTCAGGCTTGATTATTTTTGTGATGAACAAGGCAATACCTAACGCGGTTCATACAAAATGAGTATGTCGCATTCGACTGCGCGGATTAACTGTACAAAGTTATGGATTGGGCGATTACTACATTGGTTATGCTCTGTTTAGGTGTTGCTAAGTTTCTAATGTGCCGATTTACAGTTGATTGGAGGCATTAGTAATTTGGAAGCTTCGAAAACATCTGCTTCACAGCGAGGAGTGCCTTCGCAGAGCGCCCAGCCGCTTCGCGTCGAGGAGTG
>DDLV01000079.1 GCA_002340325.1 Glaciecola sp. UBA2563
CCTTCGATGATGCAAAATATGAGAGATAAACAGCCCCTAATTGCAGCAAAATTATTCTACCTCTCATTAAGACACCCAACTAGTTTCCTCAGCAAAATGACTTTCTCAAATTGTGGCACCTGAATTGCTATTCACTAATTACAAAAACCTGGAATATGTGATCAGGTAAACGCACAACTCAACGAGGGTGCAATGGATAAGTTTTTATACATTTCTGCAAGCGGTGCAAGCCAGAATTTATTAGCGACATCTGTAAGAGCAAACAATATTGCAAATGCACAAACGACTGGGTTTAAAGCACAGTTGGAACAAGCTAGGGCAATGCCGGCGTTCGGTGAAGGGTTGCCGACAAGAGTATTTAATATGACCGAAAACCCGTCTAATCTGTACGAAAGCGGGCAACTGATCCCGACTGGTGGAGACTATGATGTTGCGATAAAAGGCGATGGATGGTTTAGCGTGTTAACGCCGCAAGGCGAAGAAGCCTACACTAGAGATGGCAACTTTGTTCCTTCAGCAACAACTGGGATACTGCAAGATGCCGCCGGGAATCAAGTGTTAGGGGCTAATGGCCCAATAGTGTTGCCCACACCCGCTGGCAAAATAACCATTTCTGATGATGGTGTAATCTCTGCAATATTACCAGGTGCACCATTAAATGCCGCGATTGACGTTGACCAGTTAAAACTAGTTAATCCACCGCTTGATGAAATAAAGCGCAGAGCAGACGGCTTATTCGATCGCATTGACGGTCAGATCGAAGAAGCAGACTTAGGAGTAAGAGTCGAGGCAGGCATGTTGGAAGGTTCCAACGTCAACCCTATCGAAGAAATGGTGGAGATGATATCGCTCCAGCGAAATTACGATATGCAAGTCAAAATGATGCGTCGAGCAGACCAGCTTAGTTCACGCGGTAACCAATTATTAAGATTTCTATAAAAGGCAGTATTTAACTGCGGAGGTAAGTATATGCATCCTGCATTATGGATCAGTAAGACCGGACTTGATGCTGCACAAACAGATGTTTCAGTGGTGTCTAACAATTTGGCAAATGCAAGTACTGTTGGGTTTAAAAAAGACCGCGCTGTTTTTGAAGACTTGCTGTACCAAAATGTCAATCAACCGGGAGGTCGCTCCTCGGCCGACACTACATTGCCTTCCGGTCTGATGCTTGGCGCAGGCTCAAAGGTAGTCGCAACGCAAAAGACGCATACACAAGGCGAAATAATTACCACTGAAAGTCAATATGACATGGCCATAAATGGCAGTGGCTTTTTCGAAATTCAATTACCGGATGGGACACAAGCATACTCAAGAAATGGTCAATTTACGCTCAATGACCAAGGGCAGATGGTGACCCCGGGCGCTGGGTTTTTACTGCAACCAGTCATTACAATACCGCCTGACGCGAGTGGTGTCACGATATCTCAGGATGGTCAGGTAACAGCGCAACTACCGGGCCAAGCGGAGCCTCAGGCTGTCGGGCAAATTAATATAACCGACTTCATCAATCCAACCGGTTTGCAACCAATGGGGCAAAACCTGTTTTTAGAAACAGCGGTCTCTGGCGCGCCCATTCAGGGGATTCCTGGATTAGAAGGCATCGGCTCGATTGAACAAGGATTTCTTGAAACATCCAACGTAAATGTGACAGAAGAGCTCGTCAATCTCATTGAAAGCCAACGCTTATACGAGATGAACTCAAGAGTAATAAGTTCTGTTGACCAA
Source organism: Glaciecola sp. UBA2563 (assembly GCA_002340325.1). Taxonomy (GTDB): domain Bacteria; phylum Pseudomonadota; class Gammaproteobacteria; order Enterobacterales; family Alteromonadaceae; genus Glaciecola. The sequence goes on from DDLV01000079.1 coordinate 1,729, forward strand.
ATGCTGGGTCAAGTAATACAGCAATTATAATGGTAGGGATTGTCTTATGAACATAAGTAGTCTGTGTTTGTTCCTCGTGGTGGTGTTCTCCCTTTACGGTTGCAATGCGACCCAAACGGCGACACCAGTCGCCGACGATCCGATGTATGCGCCAGTGACGCCAGTTATGAAAAGGGCAGACATTGCTGATACTGGTAGCCTATTTACAGCAATGTCGTCAAATAGTCTCTATTCTGACATCAAAGCGCGTAATATTGGTGATATTGTCACGGTTACCTTACAGGAGAATACCAACGCGACGAAAAGCGCTGGTACTACAACCTCCAAAGAATCAGTGGTCGATGCACAACCCATCATAGGTCTGGGCGGGAATCCTATTAGAATTGGCAACGAGTCAATTCAACTGGGGATGAACACTAGCAATGAATTTACGGGCGACGCACAAGCTAATCAAAGTAATTCATTAAGAGGCAATATTTCCGTAACTGTTGTCGATGTGCTCCCCAACCAAAACCTCAGAATAAGAGGCGAAAAGTGGCTCACTCTAAACAGCGGTGACGAATATATAAGACTCGACGGCATTATCAGAGCGGCGGATATATCGCCTACAAACGAAATTGCATCCACCAAAATTGCGAATGCACGCATACAATACAGCGGAACGGGTGCATTTGCTCGCGCGCAAGAAAAAGGGTGGTTAACGAGATTTTTTGATTCTTCTTGGTGGCCATTATGAAAAACGTTAGTCCTTCTACAAAAAATACTTTTACTAAGACGCATTTATATTTTATTAGTTTGTTAATGATAGTAGTGACTTTTTCAGGTCAGTTGCAGGCAGCAAGCCGGATAAAGGATTTGTCTTCTGTACAAGGGGTTAGGTCGAATCAGTTAGTTGGATTTGGTCTTGTTACAGGGTTACCAGGTACGGGTGAAACAACGCCATTTACCGAGCAATCGCTAAGAACTATGCTTGCAAATCTGGGTATAGTGTTAGACCCAAATGTGCGGCCTAATGCAAAAAATGTAGCTGCGGTTGCTGTCCACGCGGAGCTACCTGCTTTTGCCAAATCTGGACAAAAAATAGATATAACAGTGTCATCGATCGGTTCGGCAACAAGTCTTCAAGGAGGAACACTGTTAAAGACGTTTCTAAAAGGTCTTGATAACGAGGTATATGCTGTTGCACAAGGCGCACTGGTAGTATCAGGTTTCGGCGCGCAAGGTAACGACGGTTCACGCATAGTCTCCAATACACCGACGGTTGGCACTATTGCAAACGGCGCTACGGTAGAGCGCAGTGTTCCCAGCGGCTTCATGCAAAACGATTACCTAATTTTAAACTTAAATACACCGGATTTTTCTACTGCAAATGCGATGTCAGAGGCGATCAACAAGTTTTTTGGAACCGAGACAAATAGCGCGCTGGCCACAGCAACGGCACTCGATGCGGCCTCAGTAAAAGTCAATGCGCCGCGCAGCACAGGAGAGCGAATTCAGTTTTTATCAATGGTTGAAAACATTAAATTTACACCTGCAGAAGCACCCGCACGAATTGTGATTAATAGCCGTACAGGCACTATCGTTATTGGTAAAGACGTGAGGTTATTGCCAGCTGCGATTACGCACGGAGGGCTTACCGTCACCATCAGCGAAAATTATGACGTTGACCAACCCAATGCGCTTGCGCAAGGAGATACCGTAGTAGCACCCCGTTCTGTCGTCGATGTTGATCTTGCTGATTCAAGGATGTTTGCTTTCGATCCAGGTGTAACCTTGGACACGTTAGTAAGAGCGGTTAATGAGATAGGCGCTGCTCCCGGAGATTTACAAGCGATACTTGAGGCGTTGCGGCAAGCGGGCGCTTTACAAGGTGAACTGGTTGTAATTTAGATTCATGTCTACTGACAGTGGCTTTAAAAAAAGCACCCATAATTAAACTAGAGACAATCAGACAAAATACCATGGCTATTGATTCACAATCACCAACTAGTAGTACTCAGCTAGAGATGACACGAAACGTGCACGACGTTAACAGCACCGCTGTGTTAAAACAAAAAAGTCGAGAAGGCGGTGATGAGGTATTGCGAGAAGTCGCCCAGCAGTTTGAGGCTATTTTTATGCGGATGCTTCTAAAAACAATGCGTCAAGCTCAAGACACCTTGTCAGACAAAGATAACCCGCTTAATTCTGACCAGATGAAATTCTACAGGGATATGCATGACCAGCAACTGGCGGTAAACCTATCTAGTAATGGAAGTTTAGGGCTAGCAGATGTCATCGTACAACAGCTCAGTGGTCCAACAAACACACGCTTTGTTAATTCTCCACAGATAAATACTATAAGTGGCGAAGAAGGCGTTCTGAATGCTGCGCAAAATATTTCTGCGAAACCTACAAATAACGAAGAAAAACGTTCCAGTTTTAATACTCCTCAAGATTTTATTGAATACCTCTTACCAAAAGTACAACCGGCTGCTGAAAAATTAGGTATAGATGCTAAAGCGCTCGTTGCTCAGTCAGCATTAGAGACGGGTTGGGGGAAATTTATAATGCATGATAAGGACGGAAAAAGCGCACATAACTTATTTGGTATAAAAGCGGATACTAGATGGGCAGGTGAAAAAGTTGTCGTTAACACCATGGAAAACGAAGGCGGTGTAGCGTCTCAAATACGCGCTGCGTTTCGAAGCTATGATAATTTTTCTGACTCAGTCAATGACTATGTTGATTTTCTCAAATCAAACTCTCGCTACGCAGATGCGCTAGACAAAACAGAAAATGTGAAAGGCTTTTTTCAGGCGCTACAAGATGCTGGTTATGCTACCGATCCTGATTATGCGAATAAGGTCATATCCATTTATAAAGGCGATACACTTAATGGGCGTAATAGTGGGGTTAATATTGGGATCATGAGATGATTAAAACGGCTGATTTGTTTACGATTGCATCTTCTGGCCTTAATGCGAGTGCAAGATTATTAACTACCACAGGTAACAATATCGCAAACGTTAACAGTGAAGGTTACGTACGAGAGCGCACAGAAGTCACTCAGCGTTTAACCGGTGGCGTAGATTTTGGGTTTACCGATAGGGTGATGGATCAATTTGCGCTAGACCAACTTCGAAGAGACACCAGTTTGGTTGGCGAATATCAGGCGTTTCTTGACCGCATAGACGGTCTCGATAATGCTTTGGCTAGCGAAGCAAATAGTATAGCGGCTGGCATATCTCGTTTCTTCGATTCCATTCAAACAGCGACTGACGACCCGACCAGTATGCCATCGCGAGATGCGGTGATTGGTGAAGCAGAAAGTATGCTGAACAGAGTTAATCAGCTTGCAGACTTCATGAAAGATAAAGAGCTAGAAGTAGAATTACAGATAGAAGCGTCTGTTAATCTAGCAAATAACTTGATAAGACAAATCGGCGATTTAAACGAATCTATTACCACGGTAGCAGGCAACAGTGTTATTGATTCACCGACCAAGCTTTTGAATGAACGCGATCAATCTATACTGCAATTGGCGGAGATCCTTGATATAGAGGTTAGGCGCAGTTCAAACATAGATGATGGGCTCGTAGTGAATCTAAAATCGGGTGAATCACTTGTCTTGGCTGACGGCAGTTTTAATTTATTTACGGTGGGCGGCACACCTGATTTTAATAACAGGCAATTGCAGCTGTCTACAACGTTTGAAAGAGCAGATAAAAGCAATACCACGTTAAATGTTCTTGAAGAAAACCTCGGCGGCACCATGGGTGGCCTCTTCAACTATCGAGAAAGTGCACTAGAGCCCGCGCAAAGAGATTTGGGCAAATTGGTTGCAGTACTGGCGGATGCGGTAAATATACAAAACAGACAAGGGATGGATCTTGATCAACAATTTGGTAGCAATCTTTTCAATATCCCTGAGTTCAGTGCTATCAACTATCCGACCAATGCTGATTTAGCATCAAGCGTATCAGGTAGAATTATTCCGGGTGAATCAAATTTGTTAACCAGCGATGATTATCAGATCACCATTCTTACCGCCCCAACGGGTCCATTGCCAACAACCTTTGATATCGAAGTCATGGCGATGACGAACCAAGGGGTACCTCAGCTTGATGAAAATGGTAATCCAATAACTGAAATATTAACCGTAACTGCAGGGCCGGGTAACTACAATGAGACAATTGGCGGTATAGAATTGGAGTTTGCAAGCACCGGAAACTATAGCGTTGGCGACCAGTTCCTCGTTCAGCCGACACGACGAACTGCTGAAAACCTAACGTTAGCGACGACCAGAGGCGAGGATCTCGCGTTTGCCAAGCCCATAAGGGTAGATGCTAGTCTTAATAACCTTGGTGATGCTAAGTTGATTGAAACTGTCGTGGATGAAGTGGACCTGCCAAATTCAGCATTTGATGGCAATGGCGGATTACAGGACGTTGCAACATCGCCCTCTCCAGTATTTGGTGCTCCAGTGACCATCAGATTCAACAGTGAAGATGAGTTTTCGGTATTGGATACAGCCGGTAGCGTCATAACCACAGTCTCGAATGCGCCGGATTTGAACAATCTTATCGAACAGGCAAGGAGCACAGGTATACCGGCATGGCCAGCGGAGTTCGCAGCACTTGATGGCTATCCTGGCTATGATTTTTCTCTGCAAGGCATTCCCGTTGTCGGTGATGAATACTCCATAGCGTTCAACGATGGTGGCGTAAATGACAATAGAAATGCATTAGATTTAGCTAGCTTGCAGGAAGAAGGGTTGGTGCGTCAAAGCAGTGGCGTTTTTGGAAATCTGGTGAGTTTCAATGAGGCCTTCGCCACAATTGTCAGCAATATTGGTTCAGAAGCAGCAAACGCGCGATTTGACTTGGATGCTGCATCAATTATGAAAACGCAATCCAGCGAGTGGTTTGAATCAAGTGCTGGTGTTAGCTTAGATGAGGAGGCTGCCAATATGATCCAGTATCAACAAAGCTATGCCGCTGCAGCGAGAATACTCAGCACTGCGCAAGAATTGTTTGAAACTATTTTACAATCAGTGCGGTAGTCTATGTCACGATCAACTAATTGTAACAGCGTAAGGTGAGATTAAATGCGGATAACGACTAATTTGATTTTTGATCAGAATCTACGCGCAATTAACGATAACCAGGGACGACTGTCGGATATTCAAACGCAACTTGCTACTGGAAGGAAGCTGTTGCGACCCTCAGATGATCCAGTTGGCGCTGTACAAGTGATTAGAATGACTGAAGAGCTTGAAAAGTTTGATCAGTACAAACGAAACATCTCGCTTGCAAGAAACAATTTAGAGCTTCAGGAAACCACACTTCGAAGTTTAAACGAAATTGTTAATAGAGCGAGAGTATTAACGATTCAGTCAAGCAGTGGTATTTTTACAAACTCGGATAGGCAAACGATCAGCGAAGAGATAGAGCAACTTAGAAACCAAACGATTGACCTGATGAATGCGCAAAACTTCAGCGGCGAGTATATATTTGCCGGGTATCAGTCAGATCAAGTGCCATTCAGATTTGATCCATCTGATACAGCTAACCCAGTAACATTTGCTGGTGATGACGGCACTAACGCTATCCAGGTTTCAGACAGCGTTACCGTGCAGACCACCTCTTCCGGTAGTACAATTTTCGAAAATGTTTTCAAAAGAAATTCATTTGACGTTAATGGCACGACAGGCGGACTTGTAGTTAACGGAAGCAGTGTTATTAATCAGGCCTTATTTGACGATTTTTATCGCAACAACTTCGACCCAGGTGTGCCTGCAAATAATCAGTTTGAACTGCGCATACTGGCCGGAAATTCAGTAGAGGTTACTAACACGGGTACCGGTGTTGTTGTTGGTACGGCGAATTACGTTACCGACGACCCTATTCTTTTTCAAGGAATGAGTTTCGATGCCTCATCTATTGGCGTCGGCGATACCATAAATTTTGAGTTACCAAGACCCCAGAAGAGCAACCTAGCTGAAACGTTGCATAATTTCGCTGTCGCCCTGCAAAGCGAAACCATCTCGGATAACGATTTCACAAAAGCAGTTAATGATTCACTTGTAGGTTTGGACGCCGGCTTAACGCAAATGGCAAGAGAAAGCAGCTCATTAGGGGGCCGCCTCAATATTATTGATTCAGTTGAAAGTTCTATACTCGACTCGGAGCTTGCAAATCAGGCAGCGAGGGGAGCGATACAGGATGTAGATTTTGCCGAGGCATCGTCAGAGTTCTCGAAACAGGAGACAGCATTAAACGCCGCTTTTGCTTCTTTTCCCAGAATTGCAGGCTTATCATTGTTCGATTTTATTTAACGCCTGCACATTTTCAACGTGTTGAAACATACTATTCGTGATAAATAGCAGAAATTTATCTCAATAAAAATATGACTCACTACCTCTAACAACGCACCAAGACATCTGCACTTCAGTCATGTTCAATTTTTAAAAACGGCAAACTTTTGCCGTTTTTGCCGTTTTTTTTGCCATTTTCTTTAAAGCCTTTTTTTGTATTGTCGATAAAGTCTACGAGAGAGCCAGTACATATACTTTTTTAGAGATATTAAAGTTGTGTTCTACAAATGTAATCAACCGAACTATAAAGTTCGGCTGCCAGCCCAAAAAGCTGGACTGAGAGTGTAGGAGAGACTTATGTCGCTATACGTTAATACAAACGTGTCGAGCTTAAATGCGCAACGTCAATTATTCAATTCACAGAATTCTTTAGCCACGTCATTTGAGCGTTTGTCTTCAGGTCTTCGTATTAACCGAGCAGCAGATGATGCAGCAGGTCTACAAATATCTGAGCGCATGACAGCGCAAATAAACGGTTTAAATCAAGCAGTTAGGAACGCCAACGATGCTATTTCGCTTACGCAAACAGCGGAAGGAGCACTTGGTGAGACGACTAACGCTTTGCAGAGGATCCGCCAATTAGCAATCCAAGCCCAAAACGGTATCAACACTACCGACGATAGACTTGCATTGCAGGAAGAGGTCGCTCAGTTACGTGCTGAGATATCAAGAATTTCAGATACAACACAATTCAACAATCAGAACTTGTTAGACGGCACTTTTGCTGCTGACTTCCTTGTTGGTTCTAACGCAAACCAGAATATTCGAGTATCTATCGGTACTGATTTCGACGGTGCTGGCCTGACTATTGATGGCGTTACGGTCACCAGTACAGGGGCTACTTCAACGATTTCTGCTGTTGATGCTGCGCTTTCTATCGTTGGTGCGGCCAGAGCTGAGCTCGGTGCCCTGACAAATAGGTTCCAGTCTACTATCAGAAATTTATCGAACATTTCTGAGAATGTATCGGGTGCAAGGTCGCGTGTACTAGACGCTGACTTCGCTGCGGAAACGGCTAACTTAACGCGGGCGCAGATACTGCAGCAAGCGAGTACTTCAATATTGTCTCAGGCCAATCAGCGTCCTCAGGCAGCGTTGCAGCTCTTGGGTTAAGCCTAGACTAGCCCTACTGTTTGGGGAATGAAGCCAGGAGGTAGTTTGCTTTATTAAGCCAAACAGAGAGAGGTGCACGCTCTCGTTAATCAAGGCATTGGCCGGGCTTTTTGCCTGGCCTTCAACATACCAAAATAAACTTTTGCAATTATTTGCTAAAGGTTTTCTCACGCCTGTTCGATAATCTATTCAAGCGAGCCAGAAATACAATAATTATTGGTCTTGTGAAGTTTTATTACGTGATTTTTTAAAACGCATTGTTTAGTGATGTTTGATGAACGCCTAGACTGCCGACTGACAGGAATGATGCCAGGAGGTAGTGAGAGGTATGAGGTCTGTACATCAGACCCGCCCGTCAGCATAAAGCGTTAAACTTGGCTGGTTGTTATCTAGCTTCCTGCTAGTTTTACCAATGTAATTTTGACCCGATAATCGGAGCCAATTTGCACTAACGAAAGCACTAAACATGCCACATTTTAGATAGAACGATAAAACAATCAGTATCGTTAGGAGTATGTTATGTCATTGTATGTTAATACAAATATCAGTTCATTAACCGCGCGTAGATTTATGACTGACACGACGGCGGAATTAGCCGTTGCATTTCAGCGTCTTTCATCCGGACTGCGAATCAACAGTGCAGCCGATGATGCTGCAGGACTGCAGATTTCAAATAGAATGACGTCACAAATACTCGGGCTTGACCAAGCAGTTCGAAACGCAAATGACGGCATCTCACTCGTGCAAACGATTGAAGGGGCGTTGCAGGAAACCACCAATGCTTTGCAGCGTATCAGAGTGCTGTCAATTCAAAGTCAAAACGGCATCAACGCCTCGGCAGATAGGCTTGCGCTTCAGAAAGAAGTCTCAGCGCTTAAAGACGAAATATCTCGAATTGCATCAACCACACAGTTTAACAACGTGGCCGTTCTGCAGGGTGATTACTCATCTCGATTCTTAGTCGGTGCTAATGTGAATCAGACTATAAGTGTAAACGTAAGTAGGCCGGCTGGACAAGATTGGGGATTTAGTAGCTTAATGGGAGGTATTGCGTTGACTATTGCAACCCCTGATGGCGCGTCTCAGGCACTCGGTCTTGTCGATGCTGCATTGTCACTTGTAGATGGAAAACGTGCTGACTTAGGTGCGGTTCAAAATCGATTTTCCTCAACCATTCGAAACCTTCAAAATATCAGTGAAAACGTGAGTGCTGCTCGGTCTAGGATCCGTGATACTGATTTTGCGACGGAAACGTCGAGGCTAACCCAGCTTCAGATTATTCAACAAGCAAGCACTACTATACTTACTCAGGCTAACCAGCGACCGCAAGCAGCCTTAAGTCTGCTTCAGGGCTAAGTAGCTGAAAGTAAAATAAATACTAAGTAGTTAGATATGGGCTAGAGAGGCTATCTCACAGCCATGGAAGGCAATATCTACAGCAATAGAAACAACAATAAAATGAGTAAAAGTCGACCAACAAGACTGAGAGTGTAGGTGTGGTTGAGAGGCCAGTAATACGTTCTACAATCCTGCCAGTCGACAACAAGCTTTGCTCCAACTCCTAACGTGAGCATTTGGGCTGAGTCGCTTATGTGATTCAGTCCTTTTTTTGTTCCTAACATCGGCGACTAATGCGTCGCGAATCAATCAGATTTCTTAATAATGCATCTGCTCTGAGCAAGCATTAAGTGTGCCAGTCCACAAATTATGCCCGCCTAATTTGCAAAACAATATGTTAAACCTCTCAAAAGCTTACTGGTTTAGCTGTAAATTGCTTCGCATTATCTACCGTAAATTAATTAAAAAATTCCAATAAAAACAATGCGATATAATCTTTAAAATTTTTTTTATATTTTCTCTAAAGTTACTTTAGCTGCCGTCGATACACTTAGTTGAGGGGTGATTTAATCAAAAATCACTAAAAATGAGGTCGAGTTAAGCATGCTTGCTTAGCTTTAGGTTCAACCAAAAGAAAAGTAGTCAGAAAATTGTCATTTATGTAGTGGCTCTCTCACGTGTTTTTTTGGCTTTTGGAGGTAGTACATGTCATTGTTTGTAAACACGAACACTGCGGCGTTAAATGCACAACGTCAATTATTTGATTCAGGCAACGCCCTGAATAGGTCATTCGAAAGATTATCCTCAGGTAGTCGTATCAACAGCGCAGCAGATGATGCTGCAGGATTACAGATATCGCAGAAACTAACTGCTCAGATCAACGGTTTAAATGCCGCGGTCAGAAATGCCAATGACGGTATTTCATTGACGCAGGTGGCCGAAGGCGCATTGGGAGAAACCACCAACGCCCTTCAGCGCATTAGGCAGTTAGCGGTACAGGCACAAAACGGCATAAACAGCGATGCCGACAGGGATGCATTAAACAGTGAGGTATCAAGCCTATTACTTGAAATCTCTAGGATAGCAACGGCAACGGAGTTTAATGGGCAAGCTATATTTGCTGGCACCTTTAGTGCTGCTTTTCTTGTAGGGGCAAACGCGGGACAAACGGTTAGCGTGAATCTATCTGCTGCGAACATTCCAACAGCGGGATTCAGTGCCACGGGGCTTGGTATAAATGGGGTCGCGATTGATACAGCAGCTAATGCATCGGCTGCATTGTCGACCGTTGATGGCGCGCTTTCCGCTATTGGAACGATAAGAGCGGGGTTGGGGGCAGTTGAAAATAGATTCCAATCAAGTATTCGCAATATCGCAAACGTAAGTGAAAACTTATCTGCAGCTAGGTCGCGAATTCAGGATACAGATTTTGCTGCGGAAACGGCGAATCTTACGAAAAATCAGATTTTACAGCAGGCTTCGCTCTCGATTTTGAGTCAGGCGAATCAGCGCCCGCAAATAGCGTTATCGCTATTGGCATAGTTACCAATGTATTTACTGGCGTTATAGATGACGTCTTTACAGGTGTAATTATACAGATGTAATAGTTGCGTTGAACGGGCGGTTCACCTGA
>DDLV01000147.1 GCA_002340325.1 Glaciecola sp. UBA2563
TTGAAAGCTTCGAATTCATCTGCTGCACAGCGCGAACTCAATTCGCAGAGCGCCCACCCGCTTCGCGTCGAGGAGTTGGGTTTATAGCGGCTTTCAAATCACTGAATTCTATAATTAAGTGTTCGATGTTTATGTCAAGAGCTCGCAACGAGAATAAATCTATTGTTTTAAAAAAGTTGTTAGTCAAACAAGGCTTATCAATCGGAGACTTAACAGCCTTGTAAGACTAACAAATTGGAGACTCGATCTAGGCCTTACGCAACAGCGCTAGATTCGAGAAAATCCTGAGCGAATTTTTGTAAAACACCGCCCGCAGTATAAACAGATACCTCTTCGGCGGTATCAAGGCGACACTTCACGTCAAACGATACTTGTTCGCCATTCGCTCTTGTCATGATAACCGTCATGATCCCGCCCGGCGTTGGCTCACCTTGTACGTCAAATGTTTCAGTGCCATCAATGTCATACGTGTTGCGATTTTCGCCATTGATAAATTGCAGCGGTAGCACGCCCATGCCCACCAAGTTAGTTCTGTGAATGCGCTCAAAACCCTCAGCTACAATGGCTTCAACACCTGCAAGGCGAACACCTTTTGCTGCCCAATCACGTGATGAGCCTTGACCATAATCCGCACCAGCAATAATGCACAATGGCTGACTGCGATTCATGTAGGTTTCAATCGCTTCCCACATGCGGCTCTCTTTACCTTCTGGCACGATGCGCGCTAATGAACCCTGCTTTATATTGCCGTCATCATCGCGACACATTTCATTCAAGAGCTTAGGATTAGCAAACGTAGCACGCTGAGCAGTCAAGTGATCGCCGCGGTGCGTCGCATAGGAGTTAAAGTCCTCTTCCGGCAATCCCATTTTATGCAAGTAATCGCCAGCAGCACTTTGTCGTAAAATCGCGTTCGAAGGTGACAAGTGATCCGTCGTAATGTTATCGCCAAGTACTGCTAAAGGTCGCATACCTTTGAGCGTGCGCTCACCGGCCAGTGCGCCTTCCCAATAGGGCGGTCGACGAATATACGTACTCATTGGACGCCAGTCATATAATGGACTTTCGGCTGGCTCAAATGCGCCAAGATCAAACATAGGCGTGTAGATTTTCTTGAACTGTTCTGGTTTAACGAATTCGTTGACGATTGCATCAATCTCTTCGTCACTTGGCCAAATATCGTTCAAACGAATATCATTTCCTGCTTGGTCTTGTCCCAACACATCATTTTCAATATCAAACCGCATAGTGCCCGCAATCGCATAAGCAACAACCAATGGCGGTGACGCTAAAAATGCTTGTTTAGCATACGGGTGGATACGTCCATCAAAGTTTCGGTTGCCTGATAACACTGCTGTTGCGTATAGATCGCGATCGATAATCTCTTGCTGGATTTTGGGATCAAGTGCGCCGCTCATACCGTTACACGTTGTACATGCATAAGCCACTATCCCGAAGCCTAATTTTTCAAGTTCAGATAACAAACCGGACTCTTCCAAATATAATTTGGCGACTTTCGAACCTGGCGCAAAGGAAGACTTCACCCATGGCTTGCGCAGCAAGCCTAATTCGTTGGCTTTTTTAGCAACCAGACCCGCTGCGACAACGTTGCGTGGGTTTGAAGTATTCGTACAGCTAGTGATTGCCGCAATAATGACAGCACCATCTGGCATTTGTCTGTCGTTAGTGTTATCACCCAGTTCCGCTAGTGAAAATCCTTTGTCTTTCAAGGTATCCGTAGCCAAACGGCGATGTGGATTTGAAGGGCCTGCCATATTTCGCGTGACGCTGGATAAATCAAACTCCAACACTCGCTCATATTCAGCATCTTTTAAGTCATCTGCCCACAAACCAGTATGTTTCGCATAGGCTTCAACCAATGCCACTTGCTCAGGTTCGCGGCCAGTGAGTTTCAAGTAGTTGATAGTCTGCTCGTCAATGTAGAACATACCTGCAGACGCACCGTATTCTGGTGTCATGTTTGAGATAGTTGCGCGGTCACCTATAGTGAGGTCTTTTGCACCTTCGCCATAGAATTCAAGATAGCTTGAAACGACTTTTTCTTGTCGTAAAAACTCAGTGATGGCCAGCACGATATCCGTTGCAGTGATACCAGGCTGTCGCTTACCGTTGAGTTTTACGCCTACGATATCAGGCAATCTCATCATGGACGGGCGTCCAAGCATTACGGTTTCGGCTTCTAATCCGCCCACACCAATGGCTATAACGCCAAGCGCGTCAACGTGCGGGGTGTGACTATCGGTACCTACACATGTATCTGGAAACGCAACGCCATCGCGATGCTGGATAACGGGTGACATTTTTTCCAAGTTTATTTGGTGCATAATGCCGTTACCTGCTGGGATAACATCGACATTTTTAAAGGCTGTCTTTGTCCATTCGATAAAATGGAAACGGTCTTCGTTTCGTCTGTCTTCGATTGCTCTGTTCTTTTCAAAGGCGTCAGGATCGAAACCACCATGCTCAACAGCAAGTGAGTGGTCAACGATTAACTGGGTAGGTACCACAGGATTGACTCTGGCCGGGTCTCCCCCTTGTTCAGCGATTGCATCTCGGAGACCGGCCAGATCAACCAAAGCAGTCTGCCCCAATATATCGTGGCAAACCACACGCGCAGGATACCAAGGAAAATCTAAGTCGCGTTTGTTACCGATAATTTGCTTTAGAGCATCTGTTAAATCATCTGGTTCACATTTTCTTACGAGCTGCTCGGCAAGCACACGTGATGTATAAGGAAGCTTTGGATATGCCCCAGGCGTAATTGATTCAATCGCTTCACGCGTATCAAAAAAATCAACAGAAACGCCATTTAGCTCAAAGCCGGGTAGGGGTTTGCGGTATTTGTAATTCATAATCTTGTTCCAAATTTACTTATTCGTTTAGACTATCGTTGCTCGATGGGCACTACTTTTCGTGGCTCTGGGCCAACGTAGTCTGCACTTGGTCGAATAATGCGGTTGTTTGAGCGTTGCTCCATCACATGCGCAGCCCAGCCTGTTAATCGTGAGCACACGAATATTGGCGTAAACAGTTTGGTTGGAATTCCCATAAAGTGATAAGCAGATGCGTGGAAAAAGTCAGCATTACAAAACAACTTTTTCTGTTCCCACATAAACGCTTCGCAAGCAACAGAAATATCGTATAAAGAGGTGTCACCGAATTCCTTGGAAAGCTTTTCAGACCAACCTTTAATAATCACGTTTCTTGGATCAGAAACGCGGTAAATCGCGTGACCAAAGCCCATGATTTTTTCTTTTCGTTCTAGCATGCCTGCCATTTGCACACGCGCATCGTCTGGTGACGTAAACTTCTGAATCATGTCCATTGCGGCTTCATTCGCACCGCCATGCAAAGGACCGCGAAGTGAGCCAATAGCGCCTGTAATACAGGAGAACATATCTGACAGCGTTGACGCGCACGTTCGCGCGGTAAATGTAGAGGCGTTGAATTCGTGTTCAGCGTAAAGAATGAGAGATACATCCATTACACGACTGTGTAATTCAGATGGCTTCTTGTCTAACAGTAACTTGAGGAAATGGCCACCGATTGAATCTTCATCCGAGACGCAATCAATCTCAACCCCTTCGTGGCTATAGCGATACCAATAACACATGATCGCTGGGAATGCCGCAAGTAGTCGATTGGCTGCTTTGTTTTGTTGAGAAAAGTCTTCTTCTGGTTCGATATTGCCTAAGAATGAACAACCGGTTCTCATTACGTCCATTGGGTGAGCGTCAGCAGGAATGCGCTGTAAAACTTCCTTAAGTGCTTGCGGTAAGTCACGTTGCTGCGCGAGTTCTGCTTTATAAGTTGCTAGCTGATCGGCATTGGGTAATTCGCGGTTGAATAACAGGTATGCAACTTCTTCAAACGTTGCGTTTTCTGCCAAATCTGAGACATCGTAACCACAATAAGTTAAGCCGGATCCGCTTTTGCCGACCGTACATAGTGATGTTTCGCCAGCGCTTTGACCTCGTAAACCCGCTCCGCCTATTTTCTTTTCCGCCATCATTTTCTCCTCAGTAATTCTGCTAAGTTGTCATGCCGACAGGTGAATCCTATTTGCATGCTAATTTTTTACTTCGTACTTGTTCGTTTTCCTAATGTTTAACTAATGCTGTTCGTTTATGCAGTGTAGCTAGCTGCGCAATGTTCACATGAAAAAGACGCTGTTCAACTTCCCTGTTCGCTCGGGCTCGCGCGTCCATGCGCTCGCACGCTTTTTCATGTAAACATCGCTCCGCTTGGACGCTACATCGCTTGAACCAACAGCATTAGAATTCAACATCGTTTATCTCTTGCTTATAACCTGGGTTATTATTTGTTTTTACCTTGCGCAAACAAGCTATCTAATTTTTGCTCATAGTCGTGATAACCGAGATAATCGTATAATTCCATACGTGTTTGCATGGTATCTACCACGGCCTTTTGGTCGCCATCGTTAAGCAGGCATTGATACACGTGTTCTGCAGCTTTGTTCATTGCTCTAAAGGCAGAAAGCGGATAAAGCACCATGGCCGCGCCCCATTCACCCAATTGAGATTTATTCCATAACTCGGTTTGACCGAATTCGGTAATGTTGGCAAGGATGGGAACATCCAATGCTTCACTGAATGCACGGTAGTGTTCTTCTGTTTTAACCGCTTCAGCAAAGATGCCATCAGCGCCGGCGGCAACATAAGCTTTTGCTCTTTCGATGGCTTTTTCTAAGCCTTCTTGGGCAAATGCGTCTGTTCTGGCCATGATAAAAAAGTCAGGATCGGTTCTAGCATCAACTGCAGCTTTGATTCTATCTACCATTTCTTCAGTGGAGACGATTTCCTTGTTAGGTCGATGACCACATCGTTTTTGTGCAACCTGGTCTTCCATATGGACCGCAGCTGCGCCTGCTTTTTCCATATCTCTAATCGTTTTGGCAATATTAAACGCGCCACCCCAGCCGGTATCAATATCCACAAGCAGTGGTAAATCACACGCGGCGGTAATACGTTGCACGTCGACAATGACATCATTTAGCGATGTCATGCCAAGGTCCGGTAACCCATACGACGCGTTGGCAACGCCGCCGCCAGACAAATAAATGGCTTTGTGGCCAATTCGCTTAGCCATCATTGCACTGTAGGCATTGATCGTCCCTACGATTTGTAACGGTTTATTTTCCGCTAGTGCGTCTCTAAATTTTTTGCCTGCAATCATGGTGTGTTCCTTAGGTTGTGGTCGATCCCCGCCATAAATTAAGAGATCGATAATTTGGATTCTATATTTTTCATTGAATACGTTATGTGACGACGCATTAGCATTTCTGCCAGTTCTTCGTCACGATTTGATATGGCCTGCACAATATGCTGGTGTTCAGCAAATGCCGTCGATATTCTTGGGCCTGCCATACCTAGTTGGACGCGATACATTCTGACCAAGTGATAAATGTTGTTTGTCAACATGGAAATAAGATGCTGATTATGGCTACCAAGTACGACCCGATAATGAAAATCGACATCACCAGCTTCTTGGTAGTAGGATTCTTTTGCCATAATCTGATGCGCATGCGAACTCAGAAGTGACCGCAACTGCTCAATCTCATCATCACTCATATGTTTAGCAGCCAATCTCGCCGCCATACCTTCAAGTGATTCCCTCACTTGATAAAGCTGTATAAGGCCATCATGTGATAGCGTGACCACGCGAGCCCCAACATTTGCGCGCCTCTCAACAAGGTTTGCTGCTTCTAATCGATTAATCGCTTCGCGGATAATCGCGCGGCTCACGGCATACTTCGATGAAAGCTCAGACTCATTGAGTTTTTCACCAGCGGTTATCGCGCCGCTGACGATATCACCTCGTAGTGCAAGAAACGTCTTATCTGATGTAGTTACCGCCGATTCAGCAAGCATATGAATGATGTTTTGATTTAATTGTCGACAATATACGCCTTAATTCGGGATTGATCAATATTTAATGATGCTAAAGAATTATATTGTCGACAATTTGGGTTGAGAAGTTAAATTTTATAATTTGAGGCTGTTTATAAATTGCAGTGAAAATCGTTTTGATTGATTATTACGCAAGTCCTCGACATCGATCAAACGGGAATGACATTCCAAAATTTAATCAAGGAACTGCTGCAGTCTAAGACGTTTATGCGATCTTTATTAGGCGCGCAGTCCACCGTGTTTTCACTTCTAGCAGGTGGAACGGTTTCGTCATTTTATAAAGTCACACTTACAGGCGGTGCCTTACGTGTAACACATGCAAGTTCCAGTAACACAGGCTTGTAAGTCATTTTGTTAAATAGCTTTGTATAGTTCTCAATGAGTAACTAAGATAAAAAACCTACAAAACAAAATAAAAATCTTTGATGCTGAGGGGAAATGTATGAATGAGTGGTTAAAAGATGCCATCAACAAAATCAACGCAGATGCGCATCGTTCCGCGGATACTCATCTTATTCATCTCACCTTACCTGCATTCCCGAATATCGATATCTACCTAAAAGATGAAAGTACTCATCCAACCGGTAGTTTAAAACATCGATTGGCGCGTTCGTTATTTCTGTATGCGCTTTGCAATGGCAAAATTTCCCAAGACACCACAATCGTTGAAGCATCCTCTGGCAGCACGGCAGTCTCTGAAGCATATTTTGCCAAAATGATTGGCGTACCGTTTATCGCGGTCATGCCAAAAACTACCGCGCAAAGTAAAATCAAACAAATTGAACACTACGGTGGCCGTTGCCATTTTGTCGATGCAGTCTATCAAATGCACGACGAATCCAAGCGCCTAGCAGCTTCTCTTAATGGCTACTTCATGGACCAGTTTACATTTGCTGAAAGAGCAACAGATTGGCGCGGCAATAACAATATCGCAGAAAGCATCTTTCGTCAGATGGAGCAGGAAACCCATAGCGTACCCCATACAATTGTGATGAGTCCTGGCACCGGCGGTACATCTGCAACGTTAGGACGATTTATACGCTACAAAGGCTACGACACGAAATTAGTCGTGGTTGACCCCGAATACTCAGTGTTTTATGAAAGCTACCAATCAGGTGACCACACGCTGGTTTCAGAAAAATCCAGCCGTATCGAAGGGATAGGAAGACCGAAAGTTGAATTATCTTTTCAGCCAGACGTCATTGACGGAATGATAAAAGTCCCGGATGCAGCAAGCGTGGCGACGATGCGATGGTTAGAAAAAATAATGGGGCGAAAAGCAGGGCCGTCGACAGGCACAAACCTCTGGGGTGTGTTAAAGGTCGCCAAAGAGATGCAGGAGAAACGACAAAGCGGTTCAATTGTAACGTTGATGTGTGATAGTGGCGACCGATATTTAGACACTTACTATAACGACACCTGGGTCTCAGAGTGTATTGGTGGCATAAAAGAACATTTAGTTGAATTAGAGAAATTAGACGTCAAACAACTTTGAAGCTCTATCAATACCAGAGAGCGCTACAATAGTTGCTTAAGACCCTGCTTATCAGGTTCTACTTCAAAACGCGCCAAATCAAAAGCTTCGGAATTAATGTTGGTGACATCACGTACAGCTCTTGCCCTGGTATTCCAAGTCTTTTTATTAACATCATGCAACAGGTAACCCCGATATTCAGGCCCATAGAATTTGGCGTGACGGTTATCAGGTAGATTGTCGAGCATTGGTTGGGCAAGAGGCTCGGGCCAATCAGATGAAATAGAGGAAGTCACAAACTCCACTAATGGTATTGATTTTCCATTGGTTTCAGTACCTCCACCATCAAAAGCCCAGAACGAATGTATATCGCCGCTGACAACAACCGTTCGTGACAATCTATTGGATGGTATTGCGCTAATCAAGCGTTGCCTATTTTCTGAATAGGCATCCCATCCGCCGATATAATTGTGTATTTTTTCATCCTTATTTAAGCGAAAAGGTGACAACGGACATGTGGACGCTACGGAGCGCCAAGTCGAGGTATCTTGTTGCAGTGTATCAGTTAACCACTTTTCTTGTTCTGCACCGAGCATACTTCGCGATGATTCAAAATAGCCTTCGCACAATGGTTGAAATATACCAAACCCAAAGTTGGGATCTTCGTTTTCGGGGCAAAGCTTTTCGGTGTCTCTGAATTGTCGTGTATCCAGGAGCGAGATCCGCAGTAAATCGCCTATTTGAATGTCACGGCGCAGGTGGAACTTGTTTTTATTTTCCGCGATGAATCCTCTAACCGGCATATGTTCATACCATGCTTGATAAGCGGCAGCGCGCTTGGCGTATAACTTTGGATTGTTGTCATAAATAACATCG
This sequence comes from Glaciecola sp. UBA2563, assembly GCA_002340325.1. Lineage (GTDB taxonomy): Bacteria > Pseudomonadota > Gammaproteobacteria > Enterobacterales > Alteromonadaceae > Glaciecola. Next base: position 8,302 of record DDLV01000147.1, read on the forward strand.
TGATTATCGGGCATGGTAAAAAAGGGAATGTGAGCATGAGCAGCGCGAAGATATGAATCGGTCTTATACAACGCATGACGGCGACGAAAGTCCGAGAGTGTTTCAGGATCTTTTTCAGCATCGTGCTTTCTTACAGTATAACCATAGGACTTGTCGTAGATATAATCGCCTAGGTGCAAAATAAAATCCGGCTGATCGGCAACGATATGCTTATAGGCAACGAAGTGGCCATGTGTGAAATTCTGACAAGAAGCCGTTACAAAACGAATGTTTTCAACGTCGCTTTGTAAGTTTGGAAGCGTCTTTGTTCGACCCACTTGAGACGCAAATTGTCCGCTATAGAATTGATACCAGTATGTTTGGTTTGGGTCTAAGTTACTGATATCAATGTGAATCGAATGAGCAAAATCTGCACTTGCGACCGTGTCACCTTGCCGGATGACATTTCTCATATCAGGCGTTGACGACAACTTCCATTGAACGTTAACCTCGATAGGCTTCATGCCTCCATCATCAGCTAATGGTTCTGGTACCAGACGTGTCCATAGAACGACAGAATTGCTGGTAACATCTCCCGACGCGACACCTAACCTGAATGGATAGTTTGGTTTCTCATCATTGCCATAAGCAATAGCGGGTACGCTTGATGCGACAGTACTCAAGGCGCCGACAGCAAAGTTCTTGATGAATTGACGCCTGTCTGTCATAGTGCGGTTAACTTATCTTGTTTTAAAACATCTTCATAATCTAAAAACTATATGTTTTTTTTGCTGTTGTCACTAAAAAGCAGCGTAAGGATTTTGATATCGGATTTGTATGGCTGTATTGCAATTCATTTGTGCATAGCAACTATAATGTTTGAGTGCTCAATATCTTCATACAGGCTCTCAAATTGATTAAATCCTGCGTCAAATGACATTTGTTCAAGTTCATCTCGGGCGCTCGGAAAGTCACTTGTTGAAATATGCTCTACTAGCAGTTCACGCTCTTCATTATTAAGCTCATGCCATTGTTTTTGTGGCATTGCTAAATAACGCTCAAGATAATCGCTACGAGACTCGCTTTCCTCGTTACACACATCAATAAGATAAAACAGCCATTTTTCTTCAAGAGTGAATCAAGCAGCCCAATAGAACTTATATCTTATTGGACTCGATCAATTGACCAGATTAAATGGTTTCTACCAATAAACGTTTATACGCCTGCTAGGAATATAAAAGTTTTCGAGCATAGTTTTCTGTACTCTATCGACTCAAAGTTGTGAAAATAATTAATAAAAGTATTGTAATACCAATCTATTTAACTATTATTTTTCCTACTAGACCTAAAAGGATTTTAAATGAAAAAAATTGGAATTTTTGTAGTTATGCTTTGCTTGTTTTCATGTCATCATTCGCAAACGACTACCCCTGAAAAAGAAACTAATCGAACAGAACTGAAACAGATAGTCGATGCAATCGAATCTATTATCAAAGAAGTTGAGTTGAATCTTGCACAAACCAATGAGGGAAAAGCAAACGAAAATAAAATACAATTTTCTTCTGCAACGATGGAACTCAGTCGGATAGTTAGCACAGAATCTGGCGGCACCTTTAAGTTTTTTGTCGATTTGTCAAAAACTAACTATATTGAAGATACCGCCACACTTACAATCGAACTAGACCCTCAAATTAAAGAAGCTGAAGCGAAAAAAGTATTTGAATTTTTCAAAGAAAACCGCAGGACAAATAGCAGCCCCTCACTTGACGATGTGGAAGTTAAAAATCTGGTGGCGGGGTTGTCAGGTGGCATTAAGTTATACACTACAGCAAAGCAGGTGGACGAAAAGAAAGCTTCCACTGAAGCTTCACTAATTATTAATGCTCTTAACGCGGCGAATGCTTCTGATCTCTCAATAAAAAAAGTGACGCTAGTTATGAAAATCCTTAATAAGGATGTTGGTGTAGCAGGATTCACTCTTAAACTTCTTGATGACGAACTAGAAGCTGGTAATACTAAAACCCAAACTAACACTGCAAGTCAAACTGTAACGATGATTTTCTCAAAGCCTGAAGAAGACGAAAAACCAACAGTTGTTTGTTGTGCAAATCAACAGGGTCCTTAAAAAGGTGGGCGTTGAAAATTCTGAAAAACTTGGGCTGGATAACAATTGGTTAGGGGTGCAGTTGTAATTTGTTATGCAATCCTCCCATTTTAAACAGTGGTTTTTACTTTAATTTTCTCGTAGCGTTTAAAGAGGTTGTAGGTGTACCACGACAACCTCGATTTTTTTGCTCTTTTTGCGGGTTAATATTCTCATTAAAGCTCGAGTTTAAACCGATCGCTACGTAACATTTTGCTTTCAAACTCTGTTTAATGCCTGACTTTTTAGTTTAACACAAAGCTTTTTACTCTGTGCAGAACATGACATTGGTATAAATATCATTGAAAAGTTAACGCGTTAAGTTTTAAATACTAAAACATGACACTTGATCCGAAAGATTGAAGAGTGACAAGATGGATAACAGAAAAGCCAGACGTGTAACTCTAGGGAATTTTTTCGTAGATGTTGTTGCTGCAGTTATTATGTTCTTTACAGCAATATTTTTATTAATTGGGTCTGCGTATCCTCGAGCTAATATTGCTGAAAATGATATGCTCTATATATTTGATAGCTTGGAGAAAGAAGAATATCAAATCTCAGGATTGACGGGAAAATCTCTATTTCAATTTAATCTTAATCCGGAACAGGGCCTGTTGATTATGATTCAACAACAAGCTGTTGATGTTCGTTTAACAATCTATGACGTGAAAAAAAATTCAACAACGCTTGTTAACGTTGTAGATACACCAGATGACTATCGGCGAGCGGAAATGCTGTTTGTTGGAGGTAATGATTGTGAAAAATGCTTGTTGGAGGTGACCGCATCACCAGGGACGACGACTAAAATTCAATATCAGTTGGATATCATCTCAATCAAAAATGCTGATTCATCAGAAGTTAAAGCATACACTGCGTTTTCAACCGCAGGGCGTTACTGGAGTTGCTTTTCTACAGAGCAAAAACAACCGTGTGAATTGTTGCAAGGTGACGATGTTCCATCCCCGAGCGAGTTTATATTGGAAGCACATTCAGAGTATGTTAAGTCTGAGAAGCTTGCAAGACGAGCTAACAATGCTAATTTAATGAAAGAGTCTATTTATCAACAAAGCGTTGCTTTACATTTTGCTGGTCAATTTGAGGCTCAAGCTGAAACACTTATCAAATTAAAAGCAATTTTAAGTCACGAAGATCCTCTATATGCGCGGGTTCTACTAGACCTCGCAAGTCACAGTGTTTTTGAAGATCATAATTATGAAGCAGCGAACTCATACCTGAATCAGATATTTATGCGCAGTGATTTACACCTTTCTCCATTTGAGTTTTTAGACAGTAAAGAGTTGTTGGCAGTAGTACAAGTTCGTCAAGGATTGTTTCAAACAGCTATTAAAACTTACGAGGAAACATCGGATAGATATATGGAGTTGGGTGATTATTTCAGCGCAACAAATAGTCTTGTTTCGCTAGGTTTTTTTTATTATCAGATTGGGGATTTAATTACAGCTAACAAACACTATTATAAAGCTCTTTCTTTAGCGCAAAGTACTAATGATCATTATATAATTTCATATGCAAACATTAGGCTCGCGAGCGTCTTTCGTAATCTTGGCGAATTACAGAAAGCAAATGAACATTTACTGAGATCGGAAGAGTTATCATCTGAGTTTAAGCATTCTTATCTGGGTGCCTGGACAAAGCAAGAAAAAGCGCTTCTTCTAAAAACAACATCTCAGTATCTATTTGCTCAGGACATGCTAGCAGATGCTAAATTAGCCGCGACTAACCTCGGTCAAACAAATGTACTAATTAACCTAGAGATTGAACAAGCAAGTGTCAATCTTCAACTAGGTAATACAGCAAAGTCTAAAAGTATACTAGAAAATCTAATAGCTGATTATGAAAATAGTTCTCCTTGGTTGATCGGTAGGGCAAAGCAACTGTTAGCAGAAACTCTTTATCAAGAAGGAAATGTAAAGTCTGCAATTAAGATTCAAATTCAGGCTGTAGAGTTATTCTCTAGGACAGAAAACAAAATTTTATCTACGCAGGCAGATGCATTCCTACAAGTTTTAAAAGCACACAAGTATCCACTTGATTCAGTTGTTCTAAAGGCTTTTAAAGAAACAATGCTTGAACTAGAAAACATAGGATTGCTAATACCATCAATTGTATATCGTTATAAATATGCAAAGGCCGTACTGCAGGAACACCCTACTGTTGCTCTCGATTTAGCAAAAGTAGCATATCAAAAATTAAAAAATTCTTATTATAATATTCACAAAGTAGACTTGAAAAAGGGTTACCTTGCAGCATTTCAAGATTTAAACTCCCTAATTATTAGTCTTGATGAGGACCTAACACCAAAGAGCTCTCTTTTGTTAGCTGAATCAGTAAGAGCGCAATCACTAGAAGCGTACACATCTTCAAATGAAAAAAAAGCAAGTTACGCTGAAACTGCCGAATTCTCTAGATTACTTCAAATGCTTTCAACCAGTTTTATTGAGTTGTCATCTTCGATTAATGAGGTAGATAGGCGTGAAGCACTGCGGAAAGCTAGAAAAGCATCAGACAAAATATACGAGTTTGAGAGTATTCGATATGACCGTAAAGGAGACAATCTATTAAACGGTAACGACAAAGGTAAGCATGAATTCGGAGATGAAGAACTAAAAGATTTGCAACTAAGTTTAAAAGATGATGAAGCAATTCTATTTGTCGATACCGCAAGATTTAAGTCCCATGTTTGGTTAATTTTAAACAATAAAATCTTTCACCAAGAGGCTCCAGATATTCATAAAATTGCCACGGAAACACAAAAATTTAAAGACTCAATTTTAAAAAAACATAAGGGAGTTGGGACAAGCAAGAGTGCTATCTGGCTAGCAAATATGCTACTAAATCGTGAAATGTCCGATAAGTTAAAATATGTTACTAGTCTATATATTGTACCTGATGGCCCATTAACTAAAATACCGTTTAGCTTACTTCCGTTGATTAATAGTGCTACCGATAACGAATTTTTGACTGCTATAAGCTACCAACCTTCACTGGCTTATTTTGGAGAACAAAAAAGTCACAAAAATGACAGACAAAACTTGAATAATATATTGGTGGTATCAAATCCAGAAATGAAACATTTTGACAATTTACGTTTTGATAAAGATAGATTTGGATTTATTTCTACAGAATTGCCATATTCAAAGATTGAAGAAGAGAAAATCGGACTAATTGCGTCTTCTAGGAACTATAAGTCTCTCACGAGGGCCAACGCAAATAAAGAAAAGCTCCTTGATACAGAGCTTGTAGAATATGATGTCATTCACTTCGCTGTTCATGGAGTCGTGAATAATGACGTATCCGAGATGAGCGGACTAGTCCTATCAAATGCTATAAATAATGACAATCTTCTCCTGTCTCCACAAATTAAAAGTTTAAAATTAGAAGCTGAGGTGGTAGTTTTAAGCGGCTGCGATACGCTTACAGGCAAATATGTGGAGGGCGAAGGACTGCTAGGTTTATCTAGGGCCTTTATGCAAAGCGGTGCCAGAAGCGTTATAGCAAGTTTATGGAAAGTGCAAGATAAGGCCACCTCAATGCTCATGAGCAAGTTTTATCAAAATTTACTAGAAAAAAACATGGATAAAAGAAGTGCTCTGAGCGATGCTCAATATCAGTTAAGAACATTTGAACTGGCTAACGGGAGAAAACCATGGTCGGCCCCATATTATTGGGCAGGTTTTGTTCTACATGGTTATTGAAATGCTAAAACCTATAATGGGTTAATAAAGGAAATCAAAATGTACAAACTATTGATAAATAATATTTTTATATCTATCTTGTTAACTTTGGCATGGAGTGAAAGCTTACAAGCTGGCGATTTGTGTGAATATGAAAACGAAAACATATGTAAGATAACGAAGACGTACGACATAACCTATGAAGGTGACGCAACGGGGGACCTTTTTAGATGCTACGCATCAAGTAATTCAACTGAGTGTGAAGGTATTTCAGAATCCATCCTTTTCCCTAATGTAATGCAAATAAAAGCCAGTGGTCAGAGTGCTAGCCCTTCAATATCAATAATATATCCAAGTCGCAAAAAAGCGACGTTTAGACAAGAATTTCATAGTGGTGATTATGAAGTATTAGAAAAAAACGGGGTTATAAGAGTTTGGCTCAAAAATACAGTCATCGGAGTAAACGACCATGAGCCAGGTTTGCATGATACGTTTTTGTATTTTTACAAGCTTGGGGACAGAGTTTTAATGAACTTTATAGTAGAACATAAATTTTCAGTTTATGAGTGTGACTCTGACGCATCGGATGAGTGCACTGCCGAAATGAAACAAATCGATCTAAAGATAAAGTCACATAATCGTTCACATGGTATAGCGCAGACTCAGTTTAGTCGCTCGCATGGGGGCGGAATATCTCAAGAGAATATCGATTAAATTATCTTGGCTATACCGGTTGGCCTCGTTTATGGTTGCAGTATAAAGAGCGCGATATGCAATTTAGTGTTATAAAAATGGACGGCCTTGTAATTCTCATTCTAAAGAGAGCGCTCACTTGTTTAGGCTATTGGTTCAGAGTTCCAGCTAAACAACTATCTAACTTTAATGCTGAGTATTATAAGCAAGGATTCGAATTCTGATGTAAGAAAATTAAAACATTCTCAATGGAAAATCAATTTGATAAATATCAGTGGTATAAATAAGATGTATTCATGCAAAGATACTTAATCCGTTCTAGAACAACAACGCTTTGGTGTGAAAGATAGGCGAATTGTGTCTAAAATGCAATCTCACAGACGTGTACGTTTTTGGACAGTAAACGGTATCTTGACTTCAATGATCGCAAATTATTGTCTGAGCCCGGTTCACACCTGTGGGTCGAGATATATATTTTACAAGATAGTCGATGTTGGTTGGTATTTTAGTTTGATGTTGCTGAGCTGTGTGACGCAGGAAGAACATTTATACTTAATCCTCCGTCTATTGACGGAAGTCGAACTTTAGTAATTTCCTTGTTTTTTTGGCTACTTCTGAGAAAGGGCAAAATGATATGAGGCCGTCTGATCAATTTGGTCTCTCACAATCGCTCTATATGAAGTCATTTTCAAGGTTTCTGTATTTAAGATTAAAGCAATATCACCAATCTCATCAGCTGGTACATTTCTGAAATCAAAAACCAGTCGGTCGCTTTCTTTGTTTAGTATTTGAATTGATAAGGGGGGCTGATAATCCGGGGGAGCTGATAGAAACAAAAGAATATTTCTAGAATTTACATCTAGTACCAATTGATTCTGGTTTTGTTCCCCAGACCTTACGTTATCTAAAACAAATGTCTGGTCAGCAGGCATGCCTTGCTTCGTTATAAAAGTTAAATTGAAAATGAGTATCATCGCTATAGCACCCGTTATTATCCCAGCGCCGTATTGCCACCATCCAGCCAAGAAAACTTTTTGTTTCGATGATTTTTCGATATTCACAAATGCATCTTCGACGTTTTCATTTAAAATGTTATCTAAGCTTAAATCTTCTAATGCATCCGGATGTTCCATTAAAAATACTTCAAATGCCTCCGTTTGCTCTTGGGTCAATTTTCCTTGCAAATATTTAATATTTATTTGCTGTTCTATTACGTCTCGCGTCGAATACTTCATCTTAGGATAATTCGCTATGTTGACATGATTGTTCGGTTTTCATACCTAAAATGTGATGTGGGCTCTCTAAACCTCTCACATGTGAGAAACACTCATTAGATATGAATGCAATAAATGCTATAAGGGTTAGTATATCAATCAGGCTAAACTGCTGTTCCGAAATATTTAACTTCATGATTAGTAATTGCTTTAGTCGTAGTTTCGACCTTGACAGTACACGATCGTAGTGTTCTGATGTTAGTGATAACTCATCACAAATATCCTTCTTATCCATGTTTGAGCCATAAGTTAACTGAAGGATCTGTCTATCTCTTTCGGTTTTCATCTCATTAATTACTTGTGAGACAATCTCAACAAGTCGCTGTCTCTCAAAGCTGACTTCTATATTCTTTGAAGATTCGTCATTGATATTTTCAAACGTATCTAGTGTATCCGTTCGCTGCCGCAACCCTTTGCGTTTGTAATCGATTAACAAGTTAATACCAATACTTCGAATGAAAGAAGGCAGGCTTTTTTCGTTGCTTATTTCACCATTTCGAGCTTTATTAATTACTAAAATGAAAGTGTCTTGACATAAATCGGAACTTAGTTGATGGTCATTCGTCTGGTTCTTCAGAATAAAAAGCAAAGGTTTATAAAACTTGCCGACTAAGATTTTTTCGGCATCCTTATCGCCTCTATAAATGCGATTTAAAAGTCCGGCTTGTTGAAATGCTGAATTTCCTTTTGCAAGAGTCATGGTTATCAGTTGATGTTTTTCAATGGGTAATAAATACGCCATGATTTCAAAATAATCAACGGTTTACTTAAATAAATAACTATTAGCGCGCAGTTTCAGAGTTGAAAGAGCAGATTAAGTGATATTTGTTAACTTGGTTAAATGAGTGTGGTAAGAGAGGTTCAGCTTTCCATCAATTTATAACTTGTTTAATGGCGTAAGCTTACCGTCAAGCGCACGCTTTAAAACTAGAGATTACGCTGCCAATTGTCTTATAAATTCACTAGGCGGAATGTTGCCAAGTGACTCATGTGGTCTTTCTTCGTTATAACTGAGTATCCATGCCCAGCTCAGTTCTCTGACTTCATCCAATCGATTGTTTCGTAAAACTCAGCTTGAATTTGGCCGAGTTTTACGTTCTTTGTCTATTCAAGTCCTTCCAATGGTTATCGCTTTTCCATCAAACGTGTTAAGCGAAAGTTCGAACTCATCAAACGGGTAGCCTTCAGCTTGGTCTTTTAATATTCCAATAGCGATCTCTTCTCCCATCCTAACGCTATCGTAATAATCGCTGAAATAATGCACTCCCCCCATATTTCGTCCAATTGAGATATTAGCGGCAAGTTTGTTTAATTCGCCCTCAAGTGTAAGTGGCACGTCAGAAGGCTCAACAGAGATTTTATTTGTCGTGTAAGTGTCACTTTTCTTGTCGCAAGGTTTAGTAATGATTTTCACATTTTCACCAGTTCCAGCCTTAGCAAATCCGATGACACCTTCAACTTTCTGAAGAACGCTAGACGTGTCGAAAAATGCTTTCAAGACTGTAACGCATGCACCTGCAACTGTTGCGTGACCAGCGCCATAAGCTGGATGCATAGGAGAGCCTTCTCTAAACGCCATTGGCAATAACCCAAAATCGTAACTTTTACCTTCTTGCTTCTCTATTCTCTTAAGCACGCCATCTAAGTCCTGCAGCATTTTGCTTAAAGAGTTATCAGCAGATTTATTAATTTTCGACTTGAATTTTGTGTTTTTCGCATTAACTCGATTCAATAGTCCTCCAATTGCTTCTGGTCGACATCGCCTATGAACTTGGAATTTTTGATAACGGACTGCTTTAAGTGCGCGAGTAGCGACTTCAGTAACTAATGATAGAATATGCGGCCCTCCGTAAAGCGCGAAGCCACCCGCAGTTGCTTCGCTAAATTCACCAGACAGTCGATTAAAGCTAGGATCATAAGGAGCTAGACCTTCTTTACCTTTTTGGCTGAGCAATATAAGACAAGCATTTAGATAGGCTTGATACAGTGCGTCAAAGTGAACATATGTAGCTAAGTCTCTAGGCGTTTCAATAAACTGTTTTTCACCTGTATAAAACTCAGGGTCGGTAATTGGATTATTACTTGTTTTTTCGCCATTTTGTACGCTTAAAAACTCGTTAAAATTGGTCATAAAGTTTTTGCTTTTTGCAACCGGAACCCGTTGGTCAATCGACTGCGCGCCAAAAATGATTTCTCCTGACGTTATGTTTCTTTCCTTTTTACCGCCACCCATAACCATAAAGCATGATAAATAAGGTCCATCTTCAACTTTTGGTGACGACCCTCTAAAGAGATTAGATTCGCTAAGGTTTACCAATCCATCTCTTGATCTTGGTCGCGCTGGATTCGTCGATTTTGTGAAGGCTAGCGATTGTAAAAACGTTAAACTCTCTTTGAACATTTTGTTTTTACAATTAAATTTCCCAAAAGCTAAATCACGTAAATATGACAGTTCATAAACCTCACCCATCTCAAATGTCAGTTCGTCGCTTCCAAGTTCTGGTGCAGGTGCCATCGTTACCGCTTGCCCATCTGGACCTTGAGTATCAAAAACAAATCCAGCTGTTGGAGCTTCCCATAATCGGCGTTTGCCCGGCGGAAAACTTACGTCTATCGCGTGGAAGGGTTCTATATAACCTCCTAGTATCGCGTCTCGAAAATCCTCGTAGTCACTTGTTTTACTGACCAGACCTGTGTCCTTGTCGTGCTTTAATCCTTTTGTAAAGTTCATCAAAAAAGTGGACTTATGTTTTTCCTCATCCCTATTGCTTTCATGCGTTACTAAGGGAACTGTGGAGGCGCGATAGTTTTTGGTAGCAATGTATTTTCTATATTCAAACGACGCATTATTACGTTGATTGTTACTCGTCATTTTTAATCCTTAAATTAATTGTTGTTACATAAATCAGGTGTTTACAAAAAAATGCAGAATGACATTTACCCGCGGTTTTCACCAAGCCGTATTTTTTCACCGATTCATATATTTCTTTGTCTACTCAGCGAATATTGTGAGCACAAATTCATCTCTGCCTTGATTATTTGCTGTGGTCTGCTTAAATCTGAAGGCCAATGAGTATTTTGCAAACAGTCCACATTAAGCTCTCTGTTTGTGGAGATTGGAGGGATAACAGTTCCCTCCGTTGGACGATTTACAAAGTGGTCATTTAGAAAAAACTTGTTTCAAGAACTGCTCGTTTCGGTTTCTTCTTTAGATTTATTCAATTTTGCTATCACCACATCCGGGTCAATGCTAGCCTTTCTCGCAATATGCATCGCGGTTTCTTCAGCATTATGCTCAATAGCAAAATCCATTAAGGTAACGCCATTGCACTTTAGGCGATTCTGAAGTTTCTTGTAGGAGACACCTAGTTGTCGTACCTGTCTTTTTAGCTTTGATACTTTATTGTCTTTTGCCGATTCGCAAATTTTGATCAGGTCTTTTTCGTAATAGTTGGTTGCGAATTGACTTGCAGACGCATAGCTGCTGCAAATTAAAACGGTAGATATTGCAATAGTGTTTAATGTAACTTTATTCATGTTTTCACCTATATGATTAATAAATTGTTCCTCTAATGGCTACTGCATTCTCTGCCATTGTCCATATAGTGTTAGAAGCACAAGAAACCTCTCAGGTAAGCACGAAAAAATTTGAATTTTTTTCGTAACGTTAATTTACTCATAAAAAAAGCGCCTAATACGACATTCTTTATAAAAATAAAAATCCAGTAAAAGTGAGAGATTTTAGTAGGTAACGTCACTCCCTAATATGCGCAATGCACTGCATGTTGAAAAAATTGGAGAGAGAAATGTCACACAAGAAATTAATGCTTATATACACCGTTATCGCAATTTCTATTGCGGTTACTAGTTCAGCCATAACAGCGGGATTGATGAAAAATAATGCTTCTTATGTTTTGTCTTATTCAAATGTATTAGCTGATGCAGAAAAGCAGTCTGCTTTAATGGATTGTCCTTATCCTGATTATAGGCTGGCGAGAAATACGCTTAACGATTAAGTCATGTGAGATTGTATTTGTAACAGCGGTTTGATAAAGAAGTGCTTAAGCAGTCATAATTGGGTTTAATATATCAGACCGCTCGCTCTTTTCGATGGCAGTTTTGGCATCCCTATGTTTATTCGTCATCCATCACTATTGTTAAACACCAATAAAGAATCCGTTATCTAAGTTGGATACTAACACTTCAATCATCACCGTATTAACTCTTTATTAAAGGCAACGTTTACCATCTAATGCTTGTTTTCCGGGCGAAGTGGCTGCGTCTATAAGGTATGGAGTCGTTGATTTGGTATCATGTATGGTGGTGTTTTGAGAATAAGTTAAAAGAAGGCGTCGCGTATTTATAACTGCGGTGAACTAAATAACCACCACTAAACTCTCTGTGGAGTATAACTTCTGTTCCTAGCTGATAAAGGTCTAATGCTCAACTTTTACGAGTAGTGTATTTTTGTCGTTATCCGAGTCTGTATCAGTGTTCTGAGGCAACATTACATAATAAATTTGTTCATCTGGCTCTAATAGTTTCTTGGCAAGTATTTTGGCGCTTCCTGCTTCTATTAATGAAATTTCTCTTGAGAGGTGTTCTTTCAACTGCATGTATATGTTGTCTTTGTTAACCTTTAGGATTGTATCTTTCGGTGAGCTTCCTAAGGACTCAGTAGTAGTGGCGCGCTCTGAGTTCTCATCTGCATATGCCCCACAACAACAAACTCCCATAAACACGGTACAAATGACCGCCATAATCTGTTTTTCGCTTAATTGAATCTTCATATCATTGTTTACCTTTTTTTGACGTGGTAATGATAAAGTGATTTGTAAGCGGTGTTTCTCTCATTGGTTTTTGGCATATTCGGAGATATATAAGAATTCTAGTGGGGGATTGGTAGAGCGCTCTTTGGAATAAGCGCTCTCGAGATACCAAATTAAGTTTACTATTATTCCATATCGTACCAAGCGTCGCCAGCGACGCGTCTAGCGCAGACCCAATCCTTATTTGAGATGTCTGAACCAACAGCCATGTAGAGATATCGGCCACTGGCATTGTAAGTCGACCATGATTTTGTTCCGTGCGGCCTAATGCCATCGGTACCGCAATCTTTGCTGCCATTTGTCCTAGCATTGCAGAATTTTGCATAAACTCGATGGCTACACGTATTTTTGTAAACGACTTGCAATTTTTCATCATTAACCCAGTTAGTGGTACTCACTTGCATGCATTTGTCGCCACCATTAATAAAACTGTGGTATCCGTCCCAACAACCATCTCTATCTACGGTCTCATTGTGCCCAAGAGCTGCAAGAGCAGAAAAACTCAATGTAGCGGCAGCAATCACGAAGGTCTTTTTAAATAATTCCATTGTTTGTCTCCATCTATTGTTAATTGGTAATGAATGTTTGGTGCATTCAATGCAGTAAGTGGCATCGACTTAAGAAAACTCTCACTTAGATTAAAAATTTTTCTGATTAAATTTGATGAGATCTAACAGGATGTATATATCGAAGAAGCTAACGCGTTTTTATGTTTAATAAGCAGCTAAACAGGTTTATTTTAAAGATTGTTTGCAACACTTTTTAAGTGCATCCACAGGCATGGAATTACACTTCAAATGGAGAGGACTATAAGTGCTTGAGTTATATATTACGATAAAGTGTCAGTTAGTGATAAAACAACTTCTTCGAATGGTTTTAAGAGTACAGCATGTATTGTTGCCGCATACTGAGGAGGCTTTGAATGTCAATTTCCCACGTTTTTCTAACTTCTATCGGCTTTAATCCCGACCTGTTCCCTCACCTTAGACAAGAGCAAGTGATATCAGAAATCGAGAATGAAATAGAGATTAAAGAATTGCTCAACGAGTAACTCACGTGTGAGAAATTGACGATAGAAAAAGTAGGATAAATGATAATTAGATATCATTAGGTCTAAAATAATTGGTACTTAAGTATTATTTTATAGTAATATCTATCGCTGAAGTATTAGTAGTAAGTTCTAAGTAGTCCAATGAAAAATATCCTTCCGTTTTTAATTTTAGCGTGTTCAGCGCTTGTACTAATTGGCTGTAAAACAACTCAAGTCGAGCCTAACGAAACAAACAATCATATCCCCTTACTCCCTGCAGATTCGCCATTTGAGCTTGAACAAGATGAGTTTAAAAATTCAGCGCAAGGTAAAATTTTTGCCTTTGAACAAGCCGATGTTCATTCAATTATAGGTCCATATCTTGAAGGTTTACAACAGGTTCATCTCTTAACTGAAGAGCAAGTGTGTGGCATTGAAGCATTGGCACTTTATGATAGATTACTTTCTTTAAACCCGAGTTCATTATTCGTTAAGCAGGTAAGGCTGGCTTGTCTGGAAGACGTTTTACCAGAAACACAATTAGCAGTCGAAATCGAAGAGATCAGTGACTTGGCCGCAGCCCTAATCAAAACCGGTAAAGGTGAAACGATATCGGACGCAATTCGTGTTAGAGAAACAGCAGAACTACATATTTTACTTAGTTTAGCAGGGTTAGCTGTATACGACATTGAAGCCATTTTCCACAACGGTTTGTTATACTTCAAGGCGCATACATTCGACACGGTTACCAATAAGTTCAGCTATAGATATGCCAGTAATTATAGTTTTTTCAGCGTCTTCTTTTCGGGGTTTATTGGTACCAATATGACACCTGCTAATACCTCACTTTTTCTCAATCAGGGACTTATTGAAAGTCAAGATCCAGTTCTTTTCCCTTCGCAGTTCCGTAATTTGAGTTATTCCGGTAAACATCAAAAAATAATCGACAGATCTAGCGAATCTATGTTGGGACCAATCAGTGAAATATTGGTTGCACAAGCAGCTTTGATGACAGAGGATGACGAGACGCTAAATCGTCACTTAGATAACCTCCTGATTTATTCCGACAATGGTTTGTTGCCGGCAACGAGTTTTATAGCGCAGTTTTTATTTGTCAGAGACGCAGAAGCGTCCTGGTCAGAAATCACAGCAAAACTAGCGGAAATTGATAGTAGTTCCGAGCCAGGATTTGGCATTCGTTTGTTTTTAGATGGTTTGTCGATGCGTTCTGATTATGAAGAACACTTGAAGAAGTTCATCACACTTTCTGATTCAACTGTTTTGGAAGATGTTGATGCCTTCTATCAATATTTACAGTCTAAAAGTAAAACTAACATTTATAATTTGGGCGCAATTCTTGAAAGTACCGAAGCAGTGCTGACTGAATTTGAATATCCCATGAAGTGGTTTAATTGAATTGA
>DDLV01000124.1 GCA_002340325.1 Glaciecola sp. UBA2563
TTTTGTTTTTGCTGGCGGTCCTGGACAAGCCGCAACTGAAATGACGCATATGCTTAACACAGCGTTTAAAGATGTGAAAAAGCAGCATGATATAGTTTTTGTAGCGCAACGCGGAAGTGGCTCGAGCAACGCCCAGTCGTGCGAAACTCCCCAAACCAACGATATATCTTCCGTTACCCAAGCACTGAATGCTTGTCAGCCTCGCGTAAAGGCAATTGAGGAACAGCTCAGTACCGACACACTAGCACGGGATATCGAATGGGTACGTAAGGGTTTAGGATACTCTTCAATTCATCTTTGGGGAGGCTCGTACGGTACTTATGCAGCGCAACATTACGCCACTACATTTCCAGATTCTGTGCAGTCATTGGTACTAGATGCAGCGGTCGCACTGGACGCGAATCCCTTGGTTGCAGGAAATCGGTATCCTCAACAATCTCTCGATCGCCTAGATGCCATTTGCCAACAAGATCAATATTGTTCGACTCATTTTCCCGATTGGAAAAATGAGCTCGATAAACTACTCGCCAATGCCGAGTTGAAGCCAATGTTAATTATAGACAACGGCCAAGAAGTGCTGTTAGACAGACATTCAATCGCAAGTTTAGTTCGTGCATCGCTATATTCACCAGAATGGGCTGCCCGATTGCCATTAACAATAAATAATGCACTTCACGGAGACAGTCGATTATTCGCCACTTTAAACAGTATGATTGTTGAAACATTTAATAGCTCTATGTATGAAGGGCTGACAATGGGTGTGTTATGTCAAGAACATGTTTATGAGGGGCAAAGTGAACTTGCCTCTGAAGCAGGCAAACAGTCCTTTGTTGGTGACAATTATTACCAATTTTGGTTGTCAGCTTGTGGCAGTGAACGCACTGCACAAGCAGACTACATCACTACCCCCAAATCGTTATCAATGCCAACTTTACTGATATCCGGCACTTTAGATCCAATAACCCCTGAGCAGAGTGCCGAACAAGCGCTGAGCTATTTAGATAATGCGCAACATATCGTAATACCCAATGCCAGTCATACCAATTCAGGTAGAGGTTGTATGCCGAAACTACTCAATGAATTTTTCGTCAGCGGTGGAGTAAGCGATGCTGGCTGTATAACGAGTCATCAATTCCCGCCATTTATGCTGTAAGGAAGAGGAACACTTATGATAAATATTGAACAAATCAGCAAATCCTACGCAGTGAAGTCCAGTGCCTTATTGTCACCAACCTCTAAACCAGTTCAAGCCAATACGGAGATAAGTTTTCAATGCCAAACAGGCGAAATCCACGGCCTATTAGGTGTTAATGGTGCGGGTAAATCGACGTTATTAAAAATGCTTTGTGGTTTAATAAAACCTGATAGTGGCAAGATTGAAGTGGACTCTATTGATGTGTTGAGATCACCCCAGCAAGCACAGCACAAAATGGGAATATTCTTAAACAGCGACGGGTTATATCCAAATTTAACTGCACGAGAAAATATTGCGCTTTATGGTCAGTTACATCAACTTGATGATGTTGATGCGGCAACCGAGCAGGTTATTGAGGAGTTGCACATGCGCGCCATTGCCAATAGACGCACGGAGGGCTTCTCCACCGGACAACGTATGAAAGTAGCACTGGCAAGAGCGTTAGTTCATCGTCCTAAATATGTGGTACTTGACGAGCCTACTCGAGGGTTAGATGTACTCTCTATCCGCTTACTTAGAGAATATTTGCTGGCACTCAAAGCCAGAGGATGCTGTGTATTGTTTTCTTCTCACGTAATGGAAGAAGTGGAAAAAATTAGTGACCGACTCACTATTATACACGACGGCAAAGTGTGTTTTCAGGGAGACACTGCGGCGCTGAAAGCGTTTTCTTCGAGCAAAGATCTTGAACACGCCTTTCTTAAAGCAGTAGGAGCATGATCATGGCTAATATAAAAGTATTGTTTGCATTGGTTAAAAAAGAGTACTGGGAACTTTTACGTGATAAACGTTCGCTATTCGCGACGTTTGCATATGCCCTTGTCGGTCCTTTTTTATTATATGTGTTGATAAAAGGCTTTATCGCCACGGCTACACAAGAAACTGAAGTGACTATCGGGCTCCAAACAGATGTTAGGTATGAACAATCAATCAAACAAGTTCAGCATTATTTAAAAACGCAAAATATCGCTGTTGTCAACTACTCTGGCGAATTGCCAATCGATTTCAACCAACTGCCTGCCAATAAAGCGTTTGATGTGCTTATCCGTGTTGAATCTCCCATGAATGGTCGTGATGATGAAAGAATGGTTATCGCAGTGTATGGCGATCAAGGGTCTCAAAGCAGCCGCCGCCAAATGGAGAAAGCGGTAAAATTAGGATCACAATTTGTCACAAACCAACGCAAAAATGAGTTGATGAAACAAGGTCTTAACCCATCATCGAGCCAATGGCAGCTGCGACAGCATGTAATAAACGAGCAAACTCAATCGACCAATCGTTTTATGGATACTTTGCTAGTCTTCTTGTTACTGGCACCTTTTTTCATCACATTAAATTATATCAATGATGCTACTGCAGGAGAACGGGAGCGTGGCTCACTTATGCCGTTATTAACACAACCAGTAAATCGCAATTTACTTATCGCATCGAAATGGAGTGTCGGCAGTTTACTGGGCATTGTGGGAAGTCTAGCCACAATGTTAATTGGTTTGAAACTTATCGCCGATTTACCCGTGTATGAAATTGATTTTCAGCTTAACGCAAGCATTACCAATATGGCGTTGACGATGGCTATTATTATACCGCTTGCACTGTGTGTCGCCAGTGTGCAAATGTTGATTGCATTGGCCGCTAAGAACTTTAAAGAAGGTCAAAGCTATCTTACGCTATTTAGTTTTATACCACTTATAGCAGTTTTTATGGCTGACAAGTTCTCAGATGCACCATGGACTGCTATGACTCCGTTGTTGGGTCATCAACAAATGCTGAAAAGCGTATTTGCTAACCAAGGGTTTGATACCACGCAATTCGTTGGAGTAAGTATTAGCTGCGTTGCGATCTCAATCATTGCCTTGTTGGCTGTGAGAAAACAACTTAACTCTGAGCTTGTATTGCAGGGAAGATGATCTACTGGAAAACATGGCGGACAAAGTCCGCTATTGAACAGCACATTCAAACTCACCTCCCTATGCTGGAGCGTATCGTCGCCTCATACGAGTCGCGACATGCTCTACAACAAGAGCTTTTGCAAGAAGTTGTTGTTGCCATCTGGCAAGCTGCTGATAAATATCAACAAGACGCAAGCATCAAAACTTACATGGCGCGTATTGCGCAAAATAGATGTATTACGCATGTAGATAAATCCGTCCATAACCCCGATGGTGGTGAAGTCGAGGAAGAAATGAAAGTGTCAGAGTCAGTGACAATTGAATTCGAAAAAGAGCAGCAATGGCAACAATTAATAGCTCAGGTAAGACAGCTTCCATTACAACAAAAACAAACTTTATCACTGATGTTGGAAGGATTTAGTTATCGAGAGATAGGGGATATCTGCGGGCTATCTGAAAGTAATGTCGGTGTACTTATTAGTCGCGCCAAGGCAACAATAAAACACGAATTAAAAGAGAGGTAAATCATGAGTCAAGATCCACTGCAAAAACTATGGCAAAGTAATCAGCTTCATCTGCCAATAGATGAGATAATGCGGCAGGCAAAAGCCAAACAACATCGCATGTTTTGGTTTATGGCAATCGATGTATTGGTATGGTTGAGTGTGGTGATTTTTGCATCATGGCACATCCATCAGAATAGTATGCCGGGCATATTCGCTATTGGCGTTTTTTCTATTATCACGACTAGCGTATTGGTGGGTTACTTGTTATGGCTTAGAACATCGACATGGGGCATTGACTCGTTAGACGCTCGAAACACGCTAAAACTCTCAATAAGGCGCTGTGAGGCAGGTATTCAATTGGGACGAGTATCAGTTATATATTGTATTTTTATAGCATTTGCAGTAATTACGTTCAGAAATGTGTATCCCGAACAATTCGAACAACGCTCGATGTTTGTCTATGGGTGGTCGATAGGCTGGTGTATTGCTTACTATATTGGCTATTGTTGGTATGGCAAAAAACAGAGACAACAAATCACACGTTATCAATACTTGTTAACCCAGCTAGATTTAATTGATGAATAATTGATTCTTGGTCGCAATATTATTTGTTGGCAATTTGGCTGTCGGTATGAATTTTTTGAAGTGAAAATAAAGAAAAAATCCAGTATTCGCTGACGTTTGTAATTAATTTTTAACTATAGAAATTCCAATCTAATCTGACATTTCTCTTTTAAAAGAAAGAGTTACCAGTTTGAGGTATGGGTGTCGAATATTAATCCTCCTAGCTCTCCGAAAATTCTAAGGCATCTTCTACTTCAATACCCAAATTTCTCACTGTGCTCTTGAGCCTTGCATGCCCAAGCAATAACTAGCATGTCCTAATGTTTATTGTTTCAAGATTAAACACAACTCTGGGGATTAAAACCTATTTGAAATCCACAGCGTCTGATAAGGTGCCATTTCATATTGAAAATTGTCTAGTAATACCGATTCTTGACTGATCAAATCAATCCAATCGTCAGTGCCAATCAAATTAATGTCAGAAAGCGTGATGGAAATCGTTTCATGCGTCACATTTGATATGCAAAAGATACTCTGTCGCCTATCCATTGACTGGCGCCAAAAACCGAAAATATTTGGACCTAATTGCAGTGTGAATTGTGTGGCATTGGGATGAAAAGCAGCTTGTGCACGTCGAAGATGCAGTAATTGCGTTATCTTTGTAAGGACTTGATGGTGTAGCGTATTCGCATGATCAAGAGACGAGACCAATTCGTCATAATCCCAGCGATGGCGGTTTATTGAGCGGTTATGCCCTGTATGCGTTACCTTTTCATAGTCATTTGTAGTGCCCAATAGACTGTGGATATAGATACCGGGAATCCCCTCTAGCCCAAACATAATCGTGTGAGCACAGATGAACCGTTCTAGCTGCCATTCGTCTTCGCCGTGAATTGTGCCTTTTAGCGCGTCAATCAATGCGATATTCATCTCGTAGGGTTTTTGTCCGCCGTCAGGCATTGAGCGCAACGAAACCTTACCACCAAATTTTTCAATACACTCACATAATTGACTGATTTCATGCTCGTTTAATAAGCCTTCTGCTGGACGTAAACCAATCCCATCATGAGAAGCAATGAAATTAAAATAGAATGTTCCGTTTTGGGCAGGCGGCATTGTCATTAGCCAGTTTTTAAGATAAGTACAGTCGCCTGTCAGAAGTGTATTCACAAGTAGCGGCGGCAACGAGAAATTGTATATGCCATGTGCTTCATTGGCGTTGCCAAAATACGTGAGGTTTTCCCTATTTGGTATATTGGTTTCGGTTATGATAAGTGCGTCGGCATTGGCGTGCTCAATTAGTGTCCTTAACAACCTAACCACTTCATGCGTTTCAGGTAAGTTGATACAGCTTGTGCCAATCTTTTTCCACAAGAATGCAATAGCATCAAAACGAAAAATTTTCGCGCCCTTATCTAAATAGAGCCTGATGATGTCCGCAAAAGCTATCAACACATCTGGATTACTAAAATCAAAATCAACCTGGTCATGGCTAAATGTGCACCATGCATAGACGCTTTCATCTTGACGTTTTATCTCTTTTAATAACGGCGATGTTCTTGGCCTGACCACTTGAGTCAGATCATCAACAGGTTTAGCGACATAAAAATACTTGTTTCCAGGTGGTTCATCTTCAATAAACTGTTGAAACCAAGCGCTTCGCGAAGAGCAGTGATTAATAACGAGATCCGTCATCAAGTTAAAGTCTTCGGAAATCGCCAGCACGTCATCCCAATCACCCAAGCCTTGATTGACAGACGAATAATCAATTACCGCGAATCCATCGTCAGAGCTATACGGATAGAATGGAAGAATGTGTACGTGATTAATAGAACTCGCACAATACTTATTTAAAAATGCACGAAGTGTTTTAAGCGGTGCTGTTTTAGTTGGCGCAGACAACTCTTCTGATGGCTCATAAATACTGTCACCGTAGGTGATCAATACGATGTCTTTTTGGTCCCATAAATTTGTGTGGTGCTCAGGCGTTTGCAACGTTTCAGGGGTTAAACACATCTTCTCTAAAAGCTGTTCGCACAATGTATCGCAGGTCCTATCTATCTCGATATCGCGATAAATTACCTGCAAATGATGTGTGATTTTATGTTTAAGTGCCTCGAATTCAGTATGCATTTAATCTTTGCCCAATTATTTACCCAAAAACTCCTCGCGATCTTCGTCAACCGCATTCATGAGACAAGCCAACACATCCGGTTTAGCACTCACCACTCTATTCCAGCTGGGAATAAAGGGGGTTTCCATCGGTTTTTCGAGAAAACTGATGCCGGCTTTCATGATATTTTGAGCAAAGAGCTCTACGGCCTTTTCTTCTGAATGTATATCAACTTTAAGTCCATTCATTACCGCGTCATTGTGATATGTTTCGATGAAATCCAGTGCAATTCGAAAATATGTGGCTTTTATACTCCTAAATGTTTCGGTTGTAAAAATCGTACCTTGAGTGGCAAGTTTACGAAATAGCGCTTTTGTTATGTCTATAGACATTTTAGAAAGCCCACCTTGATCATTATTTAGCGACAAATCTTGATGTTTATGATCATAGACATCTGCAATATCTGCTTGGCACAACCTGTTGTGTGAATAATTTCTGTGCATTTCCGACAGAACGCCAACTTCTAAGCCCCAGTCACTCGGTATTCTGATGTCGTTTAACACATCTTTTCTAAAGGAGAATTCGCCCGCAAGAGGATAGCGAAAGCTGTCCATAAATTCTAAATAATCATTACTTCCAATCGTGTTCTTTAACGCTCTTAAAAGTGGCGTAACCAAAAGCCTTGAAACGCGGCCATTAATTTTGCCATCAGCAATACGCGCATAAAACCCCTTGCAAAATTCATAATTGAACTGTGGGTTCGCGACGGGATAAATCAAACGTGCGAGTAACGACCTGTCGTAAGTGAGAATATCACAATCATGTAATGCAACACTTTCTACTCTGTTTGACGCTAGAATATAACCCATGCAATACCATACGTTTCTGCCTTTACCCATTTCTTTGGGGGCCACGCCAAGTTGTTGTAACTCTTCGTCTAACGCAGAAAGGCGAGGGCCATCGTTCCAAAGAACGCGATGCGGTTGTTTAAGCACTGAGAAAAACTCTAAAGCATGTATAAACTCATCTTTATCAGCTTGGTCTAACCCAATAACAATTTCGTTCAGATACGGCACATCTTTAATCTGTTGAATGATTAACGGTAGTGCTTCACCTTGTAATTCTGAAAATAATGAGGGCAGAATGAGACCAAGTGGCCGTTGCTTTGAGAATTTGACTAGCTCATGTTCAATGTCATCGGTACTTCGTGACACAAGGTTGTGTAGTGTTGTAACAATACCGTTTTGATAAAAGTCAGCCATTAATTAACCTTTTTAGTTAGCATGGGAAGTATACTGTCAATTGCTTCAGCCCATCCAATTGGGCCAATTCCTTTGGGGTCAAGTAAGTTATCTGACCGCTTTAATTGGGGGCGAGGATTGACCGGTGACGGTATCCGCACAGCGATATCTGCAAGTTCTAGCATATCAACGTCGTTATTGCCATCTCCAAGCGCGATTGATAGTAAAGTGGTTTGATGAAACTGCTGTGCAATTTCTCTCACGAGCCATTGCATTGCCATTCCTTTATTGCATGCCGAACTTACATGCAGAAATCGACCACCAATTAGCGGTTCGGCACCTTTATCTTTAAGCATGCTTAAGAATTCATTACGACGCGCTTCTGTTGATAGCCATTTAACAGGCTCACCAAATTTTCTATCTGCAGCGAGTTCAGCATCTTTTTCATTAAGCCCGGTTAATTCAGCAATACGCGTGATCGTCATATCTGAAAAGCTTACGAATTCATTTTTAAATGTTTTTGAAAGCTCAAGCAAAACACCTTGCCATTGTTGTCTTGGCGGTGCGAATGATTTTATTAGAAAGTCGTTATCATGCTCACAACCATCCGGCATCCTTGGCAGATAACCCAATGGTATCGCGATACCTGCACCGTTTTCGAAAATAAATGGCCCATCAAGACTAATGCGCGACATTATTTGTTTAACTTCACTGACTGTCTTGGATGTTGTTGGCACAATGGGAACATGTTCGCGATGAAGTTTGTCAATAGCAGGTAATGCCGCTTCAAATGAATAAGTATGATGGTCAAGTAGCGTACCGTCCAAGTCGGTAAATACCATTGCTTTTGGCAAATCCTTTATTTGTGACGGCATGAAATTACGTTTCTATTTGCATCTAAATTAAACAAGTAATCACAAAAATCAGGCATTTTAGCTAAATTAGCTTCTGTAATACGCTGATAGTACGAGATGAAATTAGCAATCTGTTGATCAGTCATTCCAAGTCCTTCGGTGTTTTTGTTGTCCTCTTTGAGCTGTGCTAGCATTTTATGCTCTTGCTCAACTCGCCATTGATACACACATTCAAAACTTGGTGCTTTGAGCATCACGAGTTTATCAATGAGGTTAAAAACAGGCATATAGTTAGATTTGAGTTGGGTATTGACATAATTACGCCACTCGCCTGTTGCATCTTTGCTTTTTTCAAGATCATTGATTGGATGTTGAAGGCTTATTACATCACTGGCAACACTGCCTACACACCAACCTTCTAAAATAATTATTTTAGGCGCCACGTCAACCGTTAACCATTCGGCATTGGGTTTCACATCATCGGTTGCTTTATCGAACTGAGGTATGGAGCAAGTATTTCCGGATATTAGCTTGGTTATCGTGGCTTCAAGAAATGCAATGTCATGTGTACCCGGCACACCTCTTGTCTTCAGTAGTGGGTGAATTTCTTGTGCTAATTCTTGTCTTTTGGTCTGACGAAAGTAAAAATCATCGATAGAAAACCCAATGCATGGAACATCTAAAATCTGCGATAAATAGACAATAGCAAATTCTGTGAAGGTGGATTTGCCACTGCCTTGAGCTCCATTGACACCCACAACAATCGGCTTGCGCGCCTTTGTTTGGTGCAACAAAATGTTTTCAATGACAGGAATGAACCATTTTTGTGCGCTAAGCCAATAAGAGCTGGGCAGTTTATTGTGATTTAAAAAGGTTTCAATACATGCATCAATCATGCTCTGTGAGGGCATATCCCGTATTTACTCCATTACTACGTGATGAACCATGCTAAAAACAACGCGTAGTGTGTGTGCTTATTATAATGTGTATTGCGTTATATTGGTTAAGTATACATGAGTCATGCCAACATGAGTGACGCAAATCTGAGCATTTATTGTCGTCACCTTTATTAACATCACGTCGAAGCGACAAAGGTTGCGCGCAATGGTGCCGGATATCCTTCAATCGTTAGTTTGTGATTATCAGGGTTTAAAAAATCTACCAAGGAGTGATTTGTCATCCACTCGGTACTTCTTTGTTCCTGTGTACTCGTATAGTTTTTCTCGATCATCTCAACATCTTTAAAGCCCACTTTTTCAAGCCATAACCTAAGCATTTCTGCACTTGGAATAAAATAAACGTTACGCATCTGTGCGTACCTCTCTCGCGGCATGAGAACTTCATTGGGTTCTCCATCGATGATCAGTGTTTCGATAATGAGGCTTCCGTTTTTTGATATTTGGCTTTTTAACATTTTCAGAAAGGTCAATGGGTCATGTCGGTGATAAAGTACACCCATACAAAATACGACGTCAAAGGCGCCAGTGGCTGGAAGCGATTCTAGTGGAACGGGTAAAAAATGAATATTCTCTTGTCGTAAATACTGTTTGAAAATAGAAAACTGGTAAAAAAATAAAGTCGTAGGATCAATTCCTAAGATCTGATTCGCGCCGGCTTCACGCATACGAAATAGATGATAACCACTGCCGCAGCCAACATCTAATACATGCTTATGCTTGAGGTCAGGGATGTGATGTTGGATCCGTTGCCATTTAAAATCAGAACGCCATTCTGTATCGATATCAATATCAAATAGTCTAAACGGTCCCTTTCTCCAAGGCATATAGCATTTAAGGACACTCCGAAGATGTTCTTGGGCATTTGAAGAGACGTCATTTTCTGATCCGATAGTGACAGTGTCGCCAAAACTTTGCGTTGTTACTTCCGTCCGTGGAAATTTCTTGAGTTGTTTTTCCCATTTATTTTGCTCAGCATGATGTATCCTAGATTTCCAGTCTTTAATAATTACTGAGAAATCAGACAACCAAGCTGCTAGAGGCGTGTCTAAAATGGAGAGATAAAGCGCTTTTTCCCAATCGTAGTTATTCATCAGTTGTCTATTTAATTGCGATAAAGGATGCAAAATTAAAGTGTTGATACCAGACCTCACAATGGCTAAACCCAGCCAATGCTAATCTAGACTTATGCGTTTCTATGCTGTCAATAATCATTACTTCTTCGAGAGCAGACCGTTTTTGACTTATCTCCAATTCAGAATAGCCATTTTTTCGCTTAAAATCATGATGTAATTCGACGAGGTTGCGATCCATTACCGCGTCGGTGCTTTGGACTTTTTCGCTTAGCAAAAAAACCTGTCCGGGGGGTAGGGCATTCGCGATTTTATTGATAACAAAATCTCTCTGTTCAGGCGCAATAAATTGAAGTGTAAAGTTCATCATAATTGCATCACAGCTAGCTAACTCAAAGGTTGTAATATCTGCTTGTTGAACATTGATGATTTCTGAGAACTTGTAAGACTGAACATTGCGCTTGGCTTTTTCAACCATGGCACTAGAGTAATCGATAGCACCAATGGTAATTTGAGCAGACTTTATCTGTTTAGCTAACGTCAAACTCGCTGCCCCCAGACTACATCCAATATCGTAAATCTTTGAATCTGTTTTTAAATATTTACTCAATATTGCTGGAATGGTGCCGATTATTGTTTGATACCCGGGAACAGAGCGATTGATCATGTCGGCGAAAACGTCTGCAACCTGTTCGTCGAAAGTAAACTGCTCTAGTTGTTTTTGAGGTTTTGCGTATATTTTGTCTTTTTTGAACATAAACTACGTCTAGACCGTTCTTATTAAAAAACCTGTAAAAAAATTATACTTTTATATTAATATTAAAGTTAATACAATATGCGATAAATATTAGCAGTATCAATACGTAATGCTGCTCATTCAAATCGCTTTTATATTAGGAAGCACTTAAAGCATGGTTAAATTTTTGATCGCAGATGACCATCCGTTATTTCGCGAAGCTCTTAGAGCTGCGCTACAAACAGAGTTTAACAAAGTTGTATACCTTGAATCAGACTCTTTTGCATCGACGATAGAAGTGATCCGAAAAAACAGACGACTAAATCTCATTTTACTTGATTTAACTATGCCGGGTTGTGAAAATTTCTATGGTCTTTTAAGAGTTAAACAAAATTTTCCAGACATCCCTGTTGCAGTCGTTTCCGCAAACGAAGACATAGGTGTTATTTCTCAGGTTCTGGAGTTTGGGGCAGATGCTTACATCCCGAAAAGCACGCCAACATCAGATTTTATCCATGCAATAAAACTGGTACTAGACGGAGAGTCTTGGGTACCTGAAGATGTCAAAAAGAAATTGGTTGAAGTTAAATCGGAAACCAAGGAAATAGCGCAGAAAGTTAAGGAGTTAACACCAAAGCAATTTCAAGTACTTCGACATATCAAATTGGGTATGATGAATAAGCAAATTGCGGATACGCTCAATGTCACCGAAGCGACGGTAAAAGCACATATCAGTTCCATTTTTAAGAGTTTAGACGTTAAATCGCGTACGCAAATTCTAGTTGCTATCGATAAATTGAATCTGGATTAGTGTTGCTGATCGATTTACATCGTCATTTAGACGGCAATATACGGATAGACACTATCTATGAGCTTGCCAAACAATACAAGTTACCATTGTCAAAATATTCAATAGAATCACTACATAAACTCGTATATATAAACGACCAAACGTCAGATTTAATCGCTTTTTTGGAGCGATTGGACTATGGGATATCAGTACTAAAATCGCCAAAAGACTGCTATAGAGTTGCTTACGAAAACATTGAGGATGCTTATAACGAAGAATTAGATTATGTCGAGTTACGCTTTTCTCCCTATTATATGGCGAGTGCGCATAGTCTATCACTTGATGATGTCGTCGCAGCGGTATGTCAAGGAGTGAATGACGGGTGTGTTGACTTCCCAGTCAAAGCAAGCCTGATTGGTATTCTTAGTCGAACCTTTGGTGTTGAGAATTGCTTTGCCGAATTAGCCGCTATTTTGAAATATAAGCGCCATTTTGTTGCTGTTGACTTGGCAGGTGATGAGCATGATTTCCCACCTGAAATGTTTATAGAACACTTTCAAATGGTACAAAAGGCAGATTTAAAAGCAACGATACACGCTGGTGAAGCTGGTGGTCCTGAAAATATTTGGACAGCAATCAAGCAACTAAATGCTGCGAGGATTGGACACGGGGTAAATGCCATTCATGATAGCGAACTCATTGATTATCTTGCCGAAAACGAAATTGGTATTGAGTCATGTATTACGTCTAATTATCAGACTGCCACATGGACAGATACAAGTACGCATCCACTTAAGGCGTTTTTACATGCGGGCGTAAAAGCTTGCCTTTGTACTGATGATCCCGGTGTTTCGGATATTACATTGAAAAATGAATTCGAACGCGCAGAACGTGAATTAAAACTGACAGAACACCAGTTAAAGCAGCTTAAACAAAATGCTAAAGAGCAGTCGTTTGTTGCGTGTACAAGCAGTTAATTCTCACAGACTAGTGAGTATCGCTGGGTAACAGAAGCATTTAAAGAATTGCCTGCATAACACATTATTCATTGCGTGATATGCAGGCTTGATGGCGTTAGCGCATTTGCACCAAGTACTTGCTATGCCGCCTTTTTAGGTTGGCGTTTTCGCGTTGTTGGTCTTTTCGCTTTTTTACTGGTAGCGGCAACGAGCTCATTTGAATCAAAATCATCAACGTTTATCGCACGCAGTCTGCCTTTTTCAGTTTCTCTGAGTAATGCGGCTTCTTCTTCATCTATGATGTTGTCTTTAAGCGCTCTTTCGGCGAGAAGATCCAAATTGGTCATCGTAAGCTTTTCGCCAAGCGCTTTACAGATACGCTCATGAATTGGTTCTACCGCTATCATATTGCGCAGTGTTTGCTCCATATCACCGTATACATTACCTAAGTATTGTCCTTGTCCTAACCGGTCTCTGGCTGAGGATGGGTTTTGAAGAATGTGCGCAATCTTATGTTCAATGACATCTGAAGGTGCTTTGTTAGTCGGTCCCAATGGCATAATCAAAACACGCAAGTAAATGCCCACCGGCTTAGATGGGAAATTGCGAATAAAGTCATCAATAGCCATGTCGATCTTGTTCAGACTGTCCTGTAACGCCCAGTGCATCATTGGCGCGTCTTCATGCAATCTTCCCTCTTCGTCAAACCGTTTTAGTGTAGCGCTTGCGAGATAGAGATGGCTAAGGATATCACCTAGTCTTGCTGACAAGCGTTCACGCCGCTTCAAGTCTCCGCCCAAAACACCCATGGAGATATCAGTTAACAATGCAAGATTGGCTGAGTACCCTTGTAATTTTTTGTAATAGATTGCCGTTTCGTCGGCAAATGGTGCTCGACTGAGTTTGTTTCCAGTTAATGTAAACCACAATGACCTGAACGTATTGCTTACTGCAAATCCGATGTGACTCCAAACGGCTTTATCGAACGCATTTAACTGTTCTTTTTTGTCTTCGAGGGCGGCTGCGCGTATTTCATCAAGTACATATGGGTGACAGCGCATTGCACCTTGACCAAATATCATCATGTTACGGGTGAGGATATTGGCCCCTTCTACGGTAATTGAAATTGGAGTACCTTGATATGCTCTACCTAGGTAATTGTTTGGTCCCAAACATATGCCTTTTCCGCCGTGGATATCCATTGAGGCATTGACACATTCACGCATTTTTTCTGTTAAATGGTACTTACAGATTGCGCTGATTACCGATGGTTTTTCACCCAAATCAACCCCTGTCGTCGACAGCGCCGTGACTGCATCCATCATATAAGCGTTGCCACCGATAAGCGCGAGCATTTCTTCGACGCCTTCCATTTGACCAATCGGTAATCTGAACTGACGTCTGATTCGTGCGTAGGCACCTGTTACGAGAGACAATTGGTTCACGCCGCCTGCAGCAGAAGATGGAAGTGTGATACAACGCCCAACGGATAGGCATTCCATCAACATACGCCATCCTTTACCTGCCATGTTTTCGCCACCTATGATATAGCTTAGGGGAACAAAAATATCTTCACCTTGTAAAGGACCGTTGTGGAATGGAGTATTCAAAGGAAAATGGCGTCTACCAATTTTCAACCCTTTTGTATCGCGCGGAATGAGTGCGCAGGTGATGCCGAGATCTTCCTCATCGCCAAGCAAACCATCGGGATCAAATAGTTTGAAAGCAAGTCCTACGACAGTGGCAATCGGCGCAAGGGTTATGTAACGTTTGTTGAAAGTCAGCTTCATACCCAGCACTTCTTCGCCTTCAAATTTGCCTTTGCAAATGATTCCTCTGTCCGGTATCGCGCCTGCATCTGATCCCGCCTCGGGGCTTGTCAGTGCAAAACAGGGTATTTCATCGCCAGCGGCCAAACGTGGCAAGTAGTAGTCTTGCTGCTCTTTTGTTCCATAGTGTTGTAGGAGTTCGCCTGGTCCTAGAGAGTTTGGTACGCCAACGGTAGAAGATAAAACAGCGCTCACACCAGCGAGTTTCTGTAAGACGCAACGCTGTGCATACGCAGAATATTCAAGCCCGCCAAACTTCTTTTCTATTATCATTGCGAAGAATTTATGCTCTTTGAGAAAACTCCAAATCTCTTCAGGCATGTCGGCATCAACATGATTGATTTGCCATTCATTCACCATTGCGCAGACCTCTTCGCATGGGCCGTCAAGAAATGCTTGTTCTTCAGCGCTTAGTCGCGGTTTTGCAATGGCATGAAGTTTTTGCCACTCTGGTTTACCTGAAAACAGCTCGCCATCCCACCAAACGGTACCTGCATCAATGGCCTCTTGCTCAGTTGATGACATTTCTGGCGATACGCGCTTATAAAACGCGAGAAGGTTTTTAGTGATGATACCTTTTCTTATCGGTTCATAAAGCACCGGAATAGCAACAGCCGCAAATAACAGCCAGCTAAAGATACCAATGGATCCAAAAACGGTTCCCAATACCATCGCAACGCCAATTGCTGCAAATGAAACATGCAGACTAAATCGTTGATAAGTAACACCAATAATTGTGGCGATAACGGCTAAATACCAAAATGCTTCAAACATATGCACTCCAAAAGGTCGGACCAGATAATAAAAGGTTAATGGATGTGACAAAAAAATCAAGTTTCCGCGAAAAAAATTCGGTTTAGTTACGAGAT
Organism: Glaciecola sp. UBA2563; assembly: GCA_002340325.1. GTDB lineage: Bacteria > Pseudomonadota > Gammaproteobacteria > Enterobacterales > Alteromonadaceae > Glaciecola. The sequence goes on from DDLV01000124.1 coordinate 15,575, forward strand.
TTTTGTTTACACAACAACATATTGTCGTTCAGATACTTAAATTCTTTAGAATTGCGCTTTATTCGTTGCGGGTCAGTTTGTAATGAGGTGTATATTTGTGCAGTTGAATGTCACCTTGTTCGTTTCCATTCTTAAACTGTTGCAGTCGAACCAGGGTCCAGTTCAAATCTGGGGAAAACCAGGCGTATGTTACACGTTTATTTGATTCACGCGCGAGTTTCACTTTGATGGCGTTTAAATTGCCGTAAGGGAGCTTCACAATTTCTTCGCCCATCACATTTATCTTATATTGCCTGCGTTCGCCGCGTGTATTAATAAAATCATATGTAATATCTTCAAGGCTTTGTGACAATTTAAGTGAAAGGTCTAATCGGAATAATTGGTTGTCTAATTCGCCTTGCCAATCGAATGTGTCGACACCATTTACCCAGATACGATTTTGGTCATTATCAAAAGTGACTTCTAGTTCTTTATTTCTTCCCGTACCAGACCTTTTGTAAGAATATGAGTGGGGTATAAGTTGTGATTCTTCTACTTCAAAGATACTTTTTTCAGACCGCTTGTCTGACAGGAAAAATTTCGATACGTTTGATTCATAGAGAACTTTGAACCTATCCTGTTCAAGTTTTTTAACTTGGAAATGCGCTTTACCTACTTTTTGAGTGTCGTAGTACGCTTGGTATTCGGCGTCAAATTCATATAATTGAACGGCTGACACGTATGATGGGAAAGCGGTGTACAATAATGTAAACCCAACTAATATCCCTGTTTTATAGTTCTTCATATATTAAACCGCATCTCGAAATCTGCTTCTTGTTTAATATAACATTATTTTTACAAAAATTTAGCTTATTTTCACAAAACCACGAAATAACAAGCGGATATATAAGCCATTCTTGTTTAGCAACACGCTTTGCTAGTGTTTCTGAGGTATCATTTGAGAGAACAGGCACAACGGATTTCAAGATTACGGGGCCACCATCTAATTCTTCTGTCACAAAGTGAACGCTCGACCCATGCTTTTCATCACCCGCATCAATTGCACGCTGATGGGTATTCAATCCTGGATATTTGGGTAGCAGGGATGGATGAATATTAAGCATCTTACCTCGATACTGATGCACGAACATCGGCGTTAATATTCGCATAAAACCTGCAAGTACGATTAAGTCAGGTGCGTAACCTTCAATAATTTGCATCAATGATTCATCAAATGATTCCCGGGAATCAAATTTATTATGCTCTATTGTGATTGCAGGGATCGAAAAGGACTCTGCTCTTGTTAGTCCATAGGCATTAGCTTTGTTTGAAATGACGGCGACGACATCACCGTGTATTCTGTTTTCATTGCAGGCTTCAATGATTGCTTGCGCATTGCTGCCGTTACCCGATATGAGTATTACAATTTTCTTAGATGAGTCCATAACGGTTTAATTAATCACAACGGCTGCGTTATTGGTAAGCTTAGCGATCTCACCTATGACCCAAGCTTTTTCGCCGAGTGATGTAAGCATATAGAGCGCTTCTTCTGCCTCATCAGGAGAAAGAACTAGCATCAAACCTACGCCACAATTGAATGTGCGATACATTTCGTCTCTGCTAACGCCACCGGATGATTGTAGCAACGAGAAGATATCAGGCCATTGCCAACTGCGACTATCAATTATGGCACTTGTGTTTGCTGGTAAAACCCTGGGGATATTTTCCCAAAACCCGCCACCAGTAATATGAGAAATAGCATGTACATCAATAGTTTCTAAGAGCTTTAAGACGCTTTGGACATAAATTTTAGTAGGTGACATTAAATGCTCGATTATCGGTTTCCCATCTAGTGATTCATGCACGTTTAAGGATGAAACTTCGATGATCTTTCGGATCAATGAATATCCATTAGAGTGTGGTCCAGAGGAGCCAAGCCCGATAATAACGTCGCCTTGAGTTACCTTGCTACCGTCAATAACCTCGTCTCGCTCTACAACGCCTACGCAGAATCCAGCAATATCAAAGTCTTTTGCGTTGTACATACCAGGCATTTCTGCTGTTTCGCCACCAATCAACGCGCAGCCCGACTGTTTGCAGCCATCGCCAATACTTGTAACAACCTTCGCTGCGATGTCAACGTCAAGCTTGCCAGTGGCATAATAGTCAAGGAAGAAAAGAGGTTCTGCACCTTGAACGATCAAATCGTTCACGCACATAGCAACCAAATCTACGCCAATGCCATCGTAAATTTCATGTTCAATGGCCAATTTTAGCTTGGTACCAACACCGTCTGTACCTGATACGAGTAAAGGTTGTTTGTATTTTGATGGGATCTCACAAAGTGCGCCAAATCCGCCAAGGTTACTCTTGACCTCAGGTCGATGCGTTGATTTAGTGACAGCTTTAATTCGTTCAACTAAATGATTGCCGGCATCTATATCTACACCAGCGTCCTTGTAACTCAAAGACGGTTTGTTATCTCTCACATTAATTTCCTTAAATCCTTTGTACAAACACGAGCGCGCGGCGATTTTAACAAGGCCATCAAAGTATTGAAAATAAAAGATGAAAAAATTCAAGCTATGCATCAAACTATATGAAAATTTCTTAAACGCAACGATTTGATATGCCGTTATTGCGAAAGCGCTTCTTTGTTTCATTTTTATCTGTCTGTGTTCTCGTTGGTACACACGTTAGTCAAACCTATGCAAGTTCACCTGTAGCAATCAATGAAGCAGTCGTGGTCATGGAGGAACGTGCGCAGCAGAAAGATTATCTACAACAAGCCTTGCAACAAGTTTTCGTCAAGATGTCAGGTTTTACGTCGGTTTTGGAACACCCTTCAGTACAGCGTTCAGTTGCAAATTATGAGCAGTATCTAATACGGAGTCGCACTCAGCAAAGTGATGATGAATTGCTCTTAACAGCAACGTTTAATAAGGAAAAAATAAGTAACATTCTCAACAGTCTGCAACTGCCGGTGTGGCCAGAACTTAGGCCTTCAGCTGTTGTTTGGCTTGGTTTTCGCGAAGGTAGTGGCTTCGACTTTGCTTCTGAAATTAACTTTAAACCATTTGGCAAAGCTCTAGTCAATGCGTCAAATAAGCGAGGCGTGCACTTTTTACTTCCAGTTGGTGATATTAACGATCTTGAAACAGTCACTGGGTATGATGTTTGGTCACAAAATATTAGTCGATTGGCACGACAATCAGGAAGGTATCAGTCAGACAATTTTATTAGCCTGTCGATTAATCAGGCGACACCGGCTGATATTGAGTCCGCGAACCTTCAGATAATGGAAGAGTATCAACTCCGCTTAATAACTGCACAAAGCATGAAAACGGATAGAATGATTATCCAGTCATCAAGAGCCAGTTCGGAAAACAGGGGAGAAGGCCTCGAAAATGCTAATATCGAAGATAATAGTTTAGAGGAGGAATCTTTAGGTTTGCTGCACTATGAGACGGTTGAAAGACCTGAAATCGTGCCTGAGGATGCAGACTTACGTATTGATTTTGTGATTGTAACACCAGAAGAAACAGTCACAGGACAGCTTTTCGGAGAAGAGCCGTTGGCGCTTATCGAACGCTTTGTAGACAAATACGCAGATGATCTTGCGCGGCGATATGCTGTCATTTCAGCACCGCAGCAATCAGCGATGAAGGTAGGTATCACCTTTAAAAATGTCGGTTCGCTGCAAAACTTAACAGAAGTTGAACGGTTGCTAACGAGCAACCCAATGATAAGAACTGTGTTCTTGAAAACACAAAAAGGCAACATCTCAACATTTGAAGTAGAGTTAACTGACGAAGTACAAAAGCTCACCGAAATTTTGACAATTGATTCTCGCGTTAAGACCACTAGTCTGCCGATTTCCATCGGTTCTGGTGATGAAAGTATTCAAGCCCAACTTGCTTTTCGGTGGGAGCCCTAATGAGTCAATTGGCCCTGCCAATCATTCATCTGCCAGATAACACATTCGAAAACTTCATATCGGAAACCAACAAATTAGTTAGCGTTTTTCTAACCGACAAGATTACAGCGTTGTCTTCGACGCTTGGGTCATTGGAAATCGTATATCTACACAATAAGGAGGCTGTTGGAAAGACACACTTGTTACACGCATGTTGCCGATATGCAGAGAGTCTTAAACTCGCAAGTGTCTATTTGGACTGTGAATATTTGACACAAATGCCGCCCGAAATCTTAACTGATATTGAAGAAAACGAACTCATTTGCATAGATAACTTACACGTATGCATAGCAAGTGAAGACTGGCAACTAGCAATGTTTGACTTAATAAATAAACTTCGCGAGAAAGGTGACAAGGTTATTGTTTTTGCTGCGAGTAAAAAACCTGATGCATTAGAGTTTTCGTTACCTGATTTGATAAGCAGATTGAACTGGGGGACGCGCTTTAAACTGAAAGAATATTCAGATGACGATAAAATCGAAATTTTGATGACCCACGCCGATGAGAGAGGGTTTACGCTGTCCGCTCAATGTTGTCGCTACATCTTAAAAACATGCAATCGAGATTTGCATCAATTGCTTGCTATCGTAGATGTTATCGATAATTTTTCACTTCAGGAAAAACGTTATATGACTATTCCTCTTCTGAAAAAGGCACTTGGTCAAGCTTAAAAATCGTTGCGTGTTTATGCTGCGGTAAGCTATCTGTGTGCAACCGATAGTTAATTTCATCTTGTGTAAGCTTGTTTTTGGAGGTTTGCTCAGTAGTCGGGGAAAGGTCTAGCGCTTCAAACCAAAAACTATTAGCGGGGAAGGACTGTGGGTCTGGCAGGTTTGTTATTAATGGAGTAGGGTCGCCAAGTTCGGGATATACTCGATTGAGCACATAAGCTGTTCTAGATGATAGGGAAGGTTCACTTATCCGGTTTCTCTGTCCCCAAGTCACAGCAAAGTTTTCGTTGTCATTGGCGTTGAGAAAAGCAATATCAGCACCTGCATCCAGTCGGTGTAGCATCATAAATCGCTCAAACAAAGTTGCGTAGTCTTCTCGAATGGTGAAGTATGCATAAAACGATGGTGCAATGTCGGGCTGAAAGAAATTGGCGACATCATCCGCAGAATAATTTCTTTG
>DDLV01000151.1:0-12698 GCA_002340325.1 Glaciecola sp. UBA2563
GGCGGACCGGATGATTTTAAGTTCTTTGTTGACACCTGTCATCAGCAGGGGATCGGCGTAATTGTTGACTGGGTGCCTGCGCATTTTCCAAATGATCCCCATGGTTTAGCAACTTTTGACGGTTCTCATGTGTATGAATATGAGGATCCGAGAAAGGGATGGCATCCTGATTGGAACTCCTGTATTTATGATTTTGGAAAGGATACAGTCCGCCAGTTTCTTGTTGCAAACGCGCTATTTTGGTTTGATAAATACCATGTTGACGGGATCCGGGTGGATGCTGTTGCCTCGATGTTATATTTGGATTACTCGCGCAATGACGGTGAATGGATCCCAAATGTGCACGGTGGTAATCACAATTATGAAGCGATAAGTTTCTTGCAGTGGATGAACACCCAGGTGTATGAAAAGTATCCGAACGCGATGACAATTGCGGAAGAATCGACATCATACGCTGGCGTATCAAAGCCCGTCGTTGATGGAGGTTTAGGCTTTGGATTTAAGTGGAATATGGGCTGGATGCATGACTCTCTTGAATACATAAGTAAAGATCCCATGTACCGTCAGTACCATCACGGTGAGCTTAGCTTTAGTATGGTCTACGCATACAACGAAAATTTTGTATTACCTATTTCCCATGACGAGGTGGTACATGGCAAAGGCAGTATGCTGCAGAAAATGCCAGGAGATGACTGGCAAAAATTTGCGAATTATCGTGCGTATTTTTCATTTATGTATGCGCATCCAGGCAAAAAGCTTACCTTTATGGGGACTGAAATGGCACCGTGGTTGGAATGGAACCATGATAGTGAACTCGATTGGGCGCTTCTAGAAAACGATTCACATGCGTCGATTCAACAGTTTACAAAAGAACTCAACAAACTTTATAAAGAATGCACGCCACTTCACGAATTAGATCATGAGTCTTCTGGATTTGAATGGATAGAACTTAACAATGCGGAACAATCAATATTTGTATTTGCGAGATACGCGAAAGACACATCAGAAAACGTCGTGGTTATCTGCAACTTTACACCGAATCCGCACGACAATATGAGGATTGGCTTACCATCGCAAGGAAGCTATAAACTATTGTTTAATTCAGACGATAAAAAATATGGTGGCAGCCATTACGCGGTTAATGAAGCAATATCTTCGCAAAATCTTGAATGGCAAGGAAAATCAGACAGCGCTACCGTTAACGTTCCGCCCTTAGGCGTGATAATCTATGAGCACAAAACCTAACTGAGTAAAAACATGTTTGAACTGATTGAAGGGAAAGGCCAACCATATCCATACGGCACTTCAATTTGTGGAAACTATGTAAATTTTAGTGTCTATGCGCCGGATGCAGCAGAAGTCTGGATATCATTCTTTGACAGGCAAGAGCAACCTCTAGGTCATGTGAAGCTTAAGGATAGAATAAAGTCTAATTGGTTCGGTGCAGTGACAGGTGTTGTTGAAGGTGACTATTATGGGTACCGCGTGCTTCCAAAAGCCAAGCATGATTTTATCCAAACGAGCAAACAAAAGCTTCTTATAGACCCTTATGCCAGAAAGCTCAGCCGAGCACTGAACTGGCAGCCTGATAAGTACAAGGATGATAGCCAACGAATGATCAGTAAATCTGTCATTACTGACTCTCCATCACAACACTATCAGCTACCATCCTACGAATTTAAAAATCGAATTATTTACGAGGCGCACGTTAAAGGACTCTCGATGCTTCATCCTGAGGTCCCTGAGTCATTGAGAGGGAGTTATCTCGGCGCGTGTCATCCCGTTATTTTGCGACACTTAAAATCTCTAGGTGTAACGACAATACAATTCCAGCCTCTCATGGCCTTTATGCCGGAACCCTTTATTGTTGAGAAAGGATTGACCAACTATTGGGGATACAACCCGGTCAACTTTTTCGCCGTTGAACCTAGGTATGCAATAAACGATGCGTATACCGAATGCAGAGAAATGATAAAGATATACAGAGATCATGGCTTTGAAGTCATACTCGATGTTGTTTTTAATCACACTGCAGAAAGTGGTCAAGGTGGTCCTGTTCTGAATTTCAAGGGCTTCTGCGCAAGTAAAGCGTATCTTCTGGAACATCAAGAACACGGTGAATTCCCCACATTTGCAAATTACAGTGGTTGCGGCAATACGCTACAAGTGTCAGATCGCTATATGCTCAATTTAGTGTTGGATGCGATGAGATATTGGGTGTCACACATGGGCATCAATGGATTTCGTTTTGATCTTGCATCAACCCTTGCGAGGGAGCCATTTGATTTTCGCGCAGATGCAACCTTTTTTAAAATAGTCAATCAAGACCCTGTATTGTCACAGTCACTGCTTATCGCAGAGCCTTGGGATATTGGCCCCGGTGGCTATCAAGTAGGCAACTTTCCGACGAGATGGTTAGAAGTAAACGATAAATTTAGGGATGTGGTAAAAGGTTTTTGGCGAGGAGATAAAGGCCTCAAAGGAGAGTTTGCAAGTCGCTTTATGGGGTCGCGAGATATTTATTGCAAAACTAGGCGGTCATTATTTACGAGTGTCAATAATGTCACCTACCACGATGGATATACCCTTCATGATTTGGTGTGTTATGAGCAGAAACACAACGAAGATAATCTCGAGCACAATAGGGATGGACACAACCACAACCTATCTGCCAACTACGGCGTTGAAGGAGAGACAACAAACACGGACATACTTGAAATCAGGTACCAACAGAAACGAAATCTGTTTGCGACACTTGTGTTGAGCCAAGGCTCTGTGCACGTGACAGCGGGCGACGAGCTTAGTAAAACGCAAAATGGGAATAACAATGCGTATTGTCAGGATAACGAAATAAACTACCTGCATTGGGAGCTAAATCATCGCCAACAAGCTTTTTTAAAGTTCTGTCGTTATATCATTGCATTAAAGGCGAAATACAACATCTTATCCTCAATGCATTTTGAAGATGATAAATTTGAAAATAAACAAAACGTAGCAATGACAGATTGGTATCGTCCTGATGGTTCGCATAAGACTGAAATCGACTGGGTTTATCATGAACATCACTGTTTTGCCATGCATCTCATCTCGGATGATTCTTTAAAACAAGAGTGGATGTTTTGTTTTAACAGTGCAGATAGAGAAAAACAATTCAAACTTGATGTATTAGATGACAAACAGAACTGGAACTGCATCTTAGATACAAGTTGCGATGACATTGAGGAATATCAATATGTTGATGTGCATAGTGTTTTTGATATGCCCGCAAGATCACTGAGAATTTTGCTCAAAACTAACGCGCAGTAAAAGTAAAATTCGAAATCCAATTAGCTCATCCCTGCATATACATAGGTAACCAAATTAGAGTGTGTAAAAGCGTGCAGAAGAATTTGCACCGCAACATAACTGCGTGCTCGTAAAACGGACAATGAAAACGCCATGCAAGATAAAACAGACGAATATTACAAGCAAAAGCTAACACCGGAAGAGTATCGAGTGACAAGGCTAAAAGGAACAGAACTACCTTTTACCGGTGAATATCTGCACAATAAAAAAACAGGCGATTACCACTGTAAGTGCTGCGGTGCCTTGCTGTTCGCTTCTGATGCAAAATTCGATTCGGGTTGCGGGTGGCCGTCGTTTTCAGCGCAATCTGATGCGCAAAACGTTATTTATGAAACTGACCACAGCTTGGGTATGACACGGACGGAGATATTGTGTAAAAGCTGTGGTTCACATTTAGGTCATGTATTTGATGATGGTCCAGCGCCAACGGGTAAACGCTATTGTGTTAACTCTGTGTCATTGGATTTTACTGCCAAGGAATAAAGATATTCATGCGCTAGGTACACGAATTTCCGCTACTAGAGTCTTAAGACAGATTTATTATGTGTAATTTTTTTTCATTATTCCTCTATCATCCCATTTAATCCCAAAGTCATTCTGGCATAAATGTCGTGAATACCGATGCTATGTTGTTTAATTACAATGTATGAGCGTGTTTCTATTGATTAGTGGCGTTAGTTGGACAACTTATGTAATTTTTCAACAGTTTGGTGTTTTTATGGATTTTGCATAAAATGCGCCGCGAGGTATTCAAGGTCTTTTATAATATTAAGGATGTAATTGATGAATCAGAGTTATGAGCAGGCATTGCAAAGCAGTTGGCAAGAAAGACAAGAGTATGCCGAACGCATGTTGCCAGTCATAGGACAGTTGTATAGAAATCAAGCCGTTGAAGTAACGGTTTACGGGCGCAATTTAATTGGCGCTAGCGCTATTGACGTAATAAAAGCACATAGACGTGTCAGGTTATTTGAAGGCAACAAGCTGCGTTTGCGCGAAAGCTGGCCGCTACTCGAAGCCCTTAGCAAATTATCGCTCTCTTCATGTGAAGTTGATATCGGCAGATTAGGGGTAGAGTTTGCACAAACTGAAAGTGACGATGTCGATGCTTTTCTAAGTGAAAGGCTGGCAGATGCAATCGCCTCGAACGCAACACCAAAACCTCGAGACGTTGTGCTTTATGGGTTTGGAAGAATCGGCAGATTGCTGGCCAGATTACTTATAGAGCGTCAAGGCAAAGCAAATAATTTACGCCTAAGAGCTATCGTTGTTCGCGGTGGTAAAGAAGGTGACCTCGAAAAGCGCGCTAGTTTGCTAAGAAGAGACTCTGTTCACGGACCATTTACAGGCAGCATTACGGTAGACAACGAGCGCAGTGCGTTGAAGGCAAATGGTTCTTTCATTCAAGTCATCTATGCAAATAACCCCACCGAGATAGATTACACAGAATACGGCATTGAAGACGCTATAGTTGTTGATAATACAGGTGCTTGGCGTGACAGAGATGGCTTATCACAGCATCTTCAAGCTAAAGGTGCTGCTAAGGTGCTGCTCACCGCTCCTGGTAAAGGGGATATAAAAAATATCGTTCATGGCGTTAATCATCTTGATATTTCGCCTGAAGATACGGTGGTATCTGCAGCCAGCTGTACCACAAATGCGATTACGCCTGCGTTAAAAGCCATCGATGAAGCGTATGGTATAGCAAATGGACATGTCGAAACCGTACATGCATTCACCAACGATCAAAACCTGATCGATAACTATCACAAGGCGGATAGACGTGGCAGAGCTGCTCCACTGAATATGGTTATCACTGAAACGGGAGCCGCTAAGGCAGTTTCAAAAGCCTATCCTAAGTTAGAAGGTAAATTGACCGGAAACGCCATTCGAGTACCAACGCCAAATGTGTCTATGGCCATTTTGAATCTGACATTAGACAAAGAAACGACAAAAGAAGAGATTAACGACTACCTACAAAAAACGTCGTTGTTTTCTGATTTACAGCATCAAATTGACTTTACAGCGTCTACGGAAATTGTTTCTACTGATTTAGTCGGTGCAAGAGCTGCTGGTGTCATAGATTCTCAAGCGACAATTGTGTCTGGCAATCGCGCGACATTGTATTTGTGGTATGACAATGAATTTGGATATAGCTGCCAAGTCATGCGTGTTGTCAGGGATATGGCAGGTATTACGGTACCGATATTGCCTTAAATAAAAAATTAAGCTGACTTTTTGAAGTATTAGCTTAATTTGTTGTATTATCAAAATTCGAAAGAGACCTAAATAGGGTCTCTTTTTGTTTTTGGAGCATTCTCATTTGATGCATTGTATTTGGGTTCAACTATAATGACATCGCAATAATGCATATTTGCTAGCCCTAACAATTAAAAAAATATGAGAATTCAAATAAACAGCAATTTTGATTCAGGCAATATCGACGTAATTTCATATGAATCTGATTACGATGTGACGCTAAAGATAAAATCTGACAGTGCTGCCAATTTTAGACAGTGGTTCCATTTTAAGGCGCATTGTGAGCCATTTACACCCTATACATTGAAGATTGTATCGCTCTCAAATTCGTCATATCCGAAAGGGTGGGAAAATTATAAAGCAGTCGCCAGCTATGACTGTGAGGAATGGTTTAGGGTTGATACTACTTATGATGGGGACTGCCTGTCGATATCCATCATGCCAGAATTTGACCAACTGTATCTGGCTTATTTTGCACCCTATTCATGTCAACGACATCAGCAGCTGATAGCGCAAACACAAATGCATTTTGATTGTCGTCATACATTACTGGGACAAACGCTAGATGGTAGAGAGATTAACCTGTTAACCATTGGCGATGAGAACACAGACGGCAATAAGGTTTGGATAATTGCGCGACAGCATCCTGGTGAAACAATGGCAGAATGGTTAATCGAAGGCCTGTTGCAGCGTTTGTTAGACGATGAGGACGGTGTTGCTCGAGAATTACTTTCCAAACACGTGTTTTACATTGTGCCGAATATGAATCCCGATGGCGCATACAGAGGCCATTTGCGCACGAACAGCGCGGGTAAAGATCTTAATAGAGAGTGGGCTAATCCATCTTTAGAAAAAAGCCCTGAAGTGTTTCATGTATTTAATAAAATGACAGAAACGGGTGTAGACTTGTTCCTAGACGTGCACGGCGATGAAGGCTTGCCCTATAATTTTGTCGCTGGAACTGAGGGTAACCCTAACTATAATGAAAGAATCGAAGCGTTAGAAAACAGGTTTAAAACACAGCTGATGGCGGTAACACCTGAGTTCCAAGACACGCATGGATACCCTAAAGACGCACCGGGCCAAGCAAATCTCAGTATTGCTTGCAATGCGGTAGGGCATCATTTTGATTGTTTATCATACACGTTAGAACAACCGTTCAAAGACAATAACGATTTGCCCGATCCTGCGTTTGGTTGGTCTCCTAATCGTTGTGCACAACTAGGTAAAGATCTCTTGGTTGCTATCAGATCGGTGGTAAACAATCTACGATAGTGAATCTACGGCGTGACTATTAACTGGTGCGTCCCGAGTGAAGATTTGGTAAACGAATAAATTGATAAAGAAGATTAGAGCGTGTTGACCTTTGTTCATTATAGGAGGCAGCTCAAAAAATGAACAAAGGTCAACACGCTCTTGCACACCAACAATAACAACGACCCTATACGCACAATTTTATTACAACATTAAGAAATACGTATAGGCATTATAAAAAACCACTTTATACGGGAACGTTTATGGATGTTTTATTAGATTTTTTTAATTTACTAGACAGTTTTTTAGGAAGCGCCGCTTGGTTTCCCTATGTGTTATTAGGTGTGGGGATATTTTTCACTATATATCTTAAGTTTCCCCAGATTCGATATTTTAACCATGCATGGAGAGTAGTGAGCGGAAAATATGACAAAAAAGACGATCCGGGTGATACCACGCACTTTCAGGCGTTGACCACTGCGCTGTCTGGCACAGTTGGAACAGGGAATATTGCAGGTGTCGCACTTGCTATTTTCCTCGGTGGACCGGCCGCATTATTTTGGATGTGGGCGACGGCGTTTTTTGGCATGACAACAAAGTTCGTTGAAGTCACCTTGTCGCATAAGTACAGGGAAAAAACAGCTGATGGCACAATGGCAGGTGGCCCCATGTATTACATGGACAAACGCCTTAACATGAAATGGCTGGCTGTTATCTTTGCCATCGCGACGGTTATTTCGTCATTTGGTACTGGTAGCCTACCACAGAGCAACGGCATCGCGACAAGCATGGAAGCGACATTTGGTATCAGCCCGCATATTATGGGCGGCATTTTGGCTATCCTACTTGGGTTGGTAATTCTTGGCGGGATTAAACGTATAGCGCAAGTAACGTCAAAGATTGTGCCTTTTATGGCGGTTGTGTATCTAATCGGTGCATTTGCGGTGATATTCGCCAATATTGAAAATATAGGCCCTTCATTTATCGCAGTATTTACAGATGCATTCACAGGATCAGCAGCGGCTGGCGGCTTTTTAGGGGCGACGTTTGCGTATGCATTTAATCGAGGTGTAAACCGCGGCTTGTTTTCTAACGAAGCCGGCCAGGGGAGTGCGCCGATAGCACACGCATCTGCAAAAACAAAAGAACCTGTTTCAGAAGGAATGGTGTCTATTCTAGAACCCTTTATTGACACCATTATAATTTGTACGATTACCGGCCTAGTCATTCTTTCTTCCGGCGTTTGGAATCAAAAGCATGTGAATGTTTTTGACCGCTCTGACATGATGATAGTGCAGGGTCAATACAGTGAAAAAGTCCCAGAAGATGTTAACGCCCTTTTTAGTTACCTAAATAAAATCGATGATTCCTCAATCACAAAATATACAGGTGAGATATCGGTTGTTAACGGTGTATCTGTCTCATCTGGCTACACATTTTTAAATGCGCGTTCTATTGCAGAGAATGTTCGTTATTATGTCGGAGATGTAACAGATCCTTTTACAGGTACTATTAATGTAGAGAATGGCGAAATTGCCCGTTCAAATATTATCGTGCAAGGAGAATCTTTGGTACATTCAGCGCCACTCACAACCATTGCCTTTACGAAAGGGTATTTTGGTGAATACGGCCAATACATTGTTTCTATCGGTCTATTGTTGTTTGCATTTTCTACGGCGATTGCTTGGTCTTACTATGGAGATAGAGCGATGACATATCTGTTAGGGCCAAAGTCAGTGATGCCTTATCGCGTTGTATATTGCGCTGGATTTTATTGGGCTGCGGTTTCTGATACAACATTAGTGTGGGCGTTATCTGCTGTGGCCATTGTATTAATGACATTACCTAATCTTTTTGGAATTGTCGTATTGCATAAAGAAATGAAAGAGACTGTGAGTGAATATTGGAATAAAATAAACTCATGAATGTGTATTAGAGCGTGTTGACCTTTCGAGTACAAATTTTGTTCAATCTGAGACCTTTTAGTCTAGGCGGTTACTCGCAGGCATAGTGGTTCTACGTCAAGAGCAGCCAACAACGAATAAAAGGTCTCAGGTTGAACCCAATGGGCAGCGCTTGTGCGTAATTTATACTGCTTTATCGCTCCTTCATGTAGAATAACTACAATACAGTCACTCTGCATTGTATAAATTACGCACAAACTGCTGCAAAAGTGCACTCGAAAGGTCAACACGCTCTAGTGAAAAACCTAAGGGTTAGGTGGCGACGCTTAACCCGTTTTTTTTAGCTCTACCTCAAAATATTCCTTAGTGAGGTTTAGGGTATGTTTGATGTAATAGGAGTTTTTTGTGGCTATCGTCAATTGCCCATCGTGTAGTAAACCAATATCTGATAAAGCTAGAGAATGTCCGCACTGTGGTATGAACTTTGAAAATCAATCTGCTGAAGATATTCAACGCAAAGCCAATTATGAGTTATATAAAAAGCGTTTGAAAATACAAAATCAATCAATGTTAGCGATTTTGCTTTTCGTCATTGGCGCTTATTTTACTTTTATGGGTGATTTCGGAACAAGCGTCACAGATCGAATTTTACAAAACGGAGCGCTGTTGCTAACGGCGATTGGTTTTGTCTGGTACGGTGTTAATCGTGTGCGCTTGGTACTAGCAAAACGAAAGAAATAAAGTACCGCAAGTGACCATAAAGCGAAAAAGAAAATATCTAAATGGAATAAAAGCGATTTTAATATGCAGTTAGAACAATTAATAAATTCAATTAACCCACAGATATATAAGTTACTCTGCGACGCTGTCGAAACAGGCAAATGGGCTAACGGGCAGCAGCTTTCAGCGGAGCAAAAAGAAAACGCGTTACAAGCGATAATGCTGTACCAGTCGAAAATTGAAGGCTCCGAGCAGCATATGACCGTTGGTAAAGACGGAGAAATAGTGCAAAAGTCCAGACAGCAATTACAGCAAGAAATGAAGCATCAAAAAGATGGTCAAACACCAATAGCTAAATTTAAAAATGATGATATTTGATAAACTCTTCTCGCCTAAGCATCAACACAAAGACCCTGCTAAACGGATATCAGCTGTAGATGAAATAATCGATGTAACACTGGCACATAAGGGCTGGCTGCATGACTTGGCATTTAACGATGAAAACTGTGATGTCAAACTTGCAGCACTATCAAAGTTAAATGACTTTACCCTGTGGCTGAAAGCATTTGAAGAAAATAACTACGAAGGCATAAAAAAGCGAGCACTGCAGGAAGTACTTGAGCGATTAGAAAAACCCGAACAAGTGTCTGACAAATTGTTCCAGGAAATACTGCTCAATAAGCGATACACAGAAATCAGTAAAAAACTCAAGGCATCTAGCAAAAGACTTACAGCTAACGAGGATTGGATTTTTGCATGGTTGCTACAGAGTTCTGACGATGCAGGATTACAACGTTTTTATGCTGAGAGTGACCATCATGAGCATTGCAAGCACGTCATTGAGTATTTTAAAGACAATGAAAAAGTACTCAAAAAATTACGGAAAAAAACAACAATACCTGAGCTTAATCATCTTATTGATGCGAATCTCGATGCACTGAAACAAAAAGCTGAGAAACCGATACAAATTATGAAATCGGGTAAGCTTATTAACGCCCGTTTAAATGCGTTACTTGATAACGATGATTATGATGTTGTTACAAATAACAAAAAGATCCTTCATGGCGAATTTCAGGATCTAAAAAAAGAGTTTATTTATCTCGATCAAAATAGCGCCAGCGAGCTGACCCAAAAATATCTATTTCTGAAAGAGCGTGTTGAAAAACGGCTATCAGATCTTTTGCCTGCGCATGAAGAAAAACTGGCGTTCCAGTTGTTAAACGAGCAACAAAACGCATTGGCAGCGCAAGTTGAATCAATTCAAGAGCAGGTAGAACATTTATTCGATGTAGAAGACAAAACCGATTTTAATATTCAGCATGAGTTACTAAGCAATGCGATGTCTGATGCTAAGGAACAATACACGAGCCTAATAGATAGGATTTCTGACTCGACACAGCCACCATTGATGGTGCAACAAAAACAAATTAAACGCACGATCAATACCATCGATGAGATGTTAGGTAATGCTGCTGATATAGTCGCAAATAACCAAGTGCTCGCCTCTACAATTTCGTCATTAGAAAAGCTGCAAAGCGCATTTGAAGGCAATCAAATAACGCTCAACGAGTTAAAACTGCAATTCGCATCCGAAAAAAATAACATCAAACGAGAAGACGCATATTCGCCAAAATTACTGTCTTCGTATAAAGCAGTAAGCAAAAAGGTTCAAGCACACCTTGATGCTTTTAAGGCTGAGCAAAAGAAGTATTCTCAGCGTTGTCAGGGTAAGCTTAGAACTGTTTCCACGTTGATATCATCAGGTAAGTACAAAGCTGCTTTAAATGTGTTTAAAACAGCGGAAAAACTGCTTAAAAACGTTTCTTCTCCAGATCGACAGCTCACTAAAAAGTTTCAAGACGTATCAAAAGAGATTGAAAAAATAGCCGATTTGCAGTCATTTATCGCCGCACCCAAGAAACCTGAAATGATCCTTCAAGCAAAGGACATTGCAGATGATTCATCTCTGACTATCAAGCAGCGCGCTGGCGCGATTAAAAAGCTACGAGCCGACTGGAATACACTTGGCAGACTTGATACAGAAGAAGACAATAACATCAACAGCGAGTTTGATCGCATATTAGAGCAAGCGTTTGAACCTTGTCGGGCCCATTATGCGCAAATGGAACAAGCGCGCGAAAAAAATGCAGAAAAACTAGCCGATCTCTTAGCTGAATTGGAACAGTTGCAAAGTGTGGAAATGAGTGATAGTGACTTTGTTGAAAAATACAATGAACTAACGACATCATTTTTTGCAATTAAATCTGTTGACCATGAAAGGCGAAAGGAGTTTAAAGAACAGTTTACTAAGCTGACTCAACCTTTAAAAAAACGAATTGCAGAAATATATGAAGCAAGAGTTTTTAAGAAAAATTCCCTGATTAAAAAAGCAAAAAAATATTTCGAAGAAGATGATGTAAAAGCAGCAGCTAACAATGCCAAACAACTGCAGAGTGATTGGAAATTAATTGGGTTTGCTGGAAAAGGCCAGGATAAAGAGCTTTGGACGGAGTTTAGAGAAGTAAACGACCAAATTTTTGAAAAACTGGCTAATATGCGAGCAAATCAAAAAGAAGAAAGTCAGAGCCTCATTGATCAGAGAAAAGAAAGCTTGGCGAGACTCATTCAGCCGGATGACTTAAAAAGTGCAAATGCGTCTGAATTAGCATCTATAAGGCAAGCATTAGAAGCGTTAACGATTCAAAAAGATGAAGTGGATAACAAGCAATCGAGAGAATTCAACGGGCAATTAACTCAAGCGCTACGCAATGTGGAATCACTCGCTTATGACAAGGTAAAGACAGAAAAGTCAAAACAAATGGAAGCATTAATTAATAACTTGCTAAACGAAGGTGACGTCGAAACAAAATCATTGCCAGGGATTATTAAGTTAGGGTTGGAACAAAATGTTGGCTCTCATGAAGTATTAGATGCGTTTTCAAAACAACAGCTATTTACATCGATTTTTCTATTATTAGATGAAAAAGAATCAACAGATGATAGTGCGACGCGACTGGCACTTATGGCGGCAAAGCTTGAAGGTAAAGTAAGTTTGTCTGCCAGGTTGAGTTTCGCTCATTGGATGGGTCGCGGTGTATTGAATGATAGCGACATTGTTTTGCTTAACGAACACAAAGCAAAGTTAATTCAGTATGCTGATCGTATCCTCTAAGTAAAAATGCAGTTACATAATTTCTAAAAAATAACGTCTAAAAA
>DDLV01000151.1:12885-64406 GCA_002340325.1 Glaciecola sp. UBA2563
CGTCTAAAAAATAACGTCTAAAGAATAATGTCTAAAAAGCGTATCTATGTTGCATATACAGGCGGTACTATTGGTATGAAAGTATCTGCGCAGGGATATGCACCAGAACCGGGGTATCTAACGCAGTCATTAGATAATATGCCCGAGTTTCATCGTTCTGAGATGCCTGACTTTGTAATACATGAGTACGATGAGCTTATTGATTCTAGTGATATAACCCCAGCAAACTGGATAGAAATCGCAGAGGATATTCAAGCTAACTATTCAGATTTCGATGGATTTATCATTTTACATGGTACGGATACGATGGCGTATACAGCATCAGCGCTCTCGTTTATCTTCGATAATTTATGCAAACCAGTGATTATTACCGGGTCGCAAATTCCACTCGCTGAGCTGCGCTCAGATGGTCAAGCAAACTTGCTTAACGCGCTGTTTATTGCTGCGAATTATCCAATTCCAGAAGTCACCTTATTTTTTAATAATGCGTTATACAAAGGAAATAGAGCGAAGAAGATAGATGCTAGTGGTTTCAACGCGTTCGATTCTCCTAACTTTCCGGTATTGCTTAGCGCAGGCATTAAAATAACTGCACATGTAAATATTGGGGTTGCACCTGAAACCTTTGATAAACTGAGATTGAACAAAATAACCCGTCAACCGATTGGTTTAGTAAACTTGTATCCTGGATTTGATGCTGATCTTCTCGATAATGTGCTTCGTCGACCAGTAAAGGCAGTATTATTAATGACATATGGCGTTGGAAACGCACCGAAAAACGATGGATTAAAGGCATGTCTCCAACGTGCTATGGATAATGAAATCCTAATAATCAACTGTTCTCAGTGCATTAAAGGCAGTGTTGATATGGACGGTTATGCCAATGGTAAATGGTTGCAAGCATTCGGTGTTGTTTCGGGACATGACATTACAGTTGAAGCCGCATTAGCCAAACTTCATTTCGTACTCAGCATGCCTTCGCTTTCATTTAAAAACAGAGTTAATATGATGATGACAAATCTTCGCGGTGAAATCAGTATATGACTGTGTTGCAAATTAATGCGTTAACAAAATCTTACGATGATTTAGTTGCGCTTAACGATATCAGCCTTGATATCAATAAGGGTTTGTTTGGTTTATTGGGGCCTAACGGTGCGGGTAAGTCTACATTGATGCGAATCATCGCAACGATTTTAACGCCCGACCGCGGTGAAATTATGTTTGATGGTATTGATATCATTGCCCAACCAGATGAGCTGAGAAAAAAACTAGGCTACTTACCGCAGGAATTTGGCGTTTATCCACGTGTTAGTGCCTATGAGTTGCTTGATCATCTCGCTATCTTAAAAGGCTACAATAATAAACATACAAGGAAAGATATTGTCTCTACACTTTTAGAAGATACTAATTTACTGCGCGATAAAAACAAAGCGGTGAGCAGTTTTTCCGGTGGGATGCGGCAGCGTTTCGGCATTGCACAAGCGCTTCTCGGCGATCCTGAACTGTTAATCGTTGATGAGCCAACTGCCGGGTTAGATCCTGAAGAACGTGCTAGATTTCACGAATTACTGGTTAACCTGTCTGACGAGAAGGTGATTATTTTGTCCACGCATATCGTTGAAGATGTGTCCGAACTGTGCGCTGATATGGCGGTGCTTGGTGAAGGAAACATCTTGTTGCATGGCAATCCAATTACACTGACGGCATCGTTGGAAGATAAGATATGGAGGCGCTCAATTACAAGATTTGAATTGGCTGAAATTGAACAGAGTTATCATGTTATTTCAAAAAAACTATTTGCAGGTAACACGATTGTGCACGTTTTCGCCGATGAGCCACCCGAAGGGTTTGAATCAGCGCCGGTAAGTTTACAAGATGTTTATTTTCACGCGTTAGATAAACACTAGGGGCTGTTTACCTTTTATATTATGCAACACTGGAGTCTGAATGTTTCACCAATGAGGAAAGAGGAGCGTGGTTTGGTTACTCCAAATGAGCGACAAATGACGAAGTGGGTGAGACATTCAGGCCCAGCCCGAAGGGTCAAAGCCCAATCTTCCACACTCTTTGTTCTGAATACCTTATTTAGAATGACTAAATCGCGGTATTCACGCCTCGATTGTGAAAGATTGGACTTCTGATGTTGCACAATATGAAAGGTAAACAGCCCCTAGTAAGCAAAGGTTCATAAGACGTTACCCTGATGTCGACATTCTTTTCTACACTCATTTTCGAATGGCGATACTTTGTTAGGCAACCCTCTTTTATCATCATGTCATCACTGTTCTTCTTGTTGTCATTTTTAGCAACGAGCATTGAACAGGTACAGGTTGGTTCGTCAGCAAATCAAAGCCTGCATTTAAACAGTCCGTATTTGATTACACAGATGCTATTGATATTTTGTGTATTCGGATTGTTTTTAATTGTAAATTTCGTTGCCAATACGGCGTTACGCGCTCGTCTTAGCAATATGTATGAGCTGATCTATACCAAGCAAACACCTATTGCGTATTTTCTCGGAAGTTTTTTTGGCAGTTACGTTACCGTAATTAGCGTGTTTTTATTTGTGCCTGTTGGCATTTCATTCGGCAGTTTAATGCCTTGGCTCGGGCCAGAAAGGCTAGGTCAAACCCACGTATTGTCTTACTTGCAACCGTTTCTAATTTACGTGATCCCTACTTTGTTTTCGTTATGCTGCCTGATTTATGTCGCAGCACTAAAATTTAAGTCAATGATGGCAGTTTATCTGACAGCGCTTGTGGTCGTTGTGTTGTATTTAACGTTGGATAATCTGCTGTCCAATCCAGACTACAGTTCTATTGTGGCGATATTTGATCCGTTCGCATTAAATGCCTTTGCAAACGAGACAAGATACTGGACACCATTTGAACGAAACACACAGATTGCAGGAACCTCAACCGATACCCTGATTAATCGAGTACTCTGGTGCTTTATCGGATGTATCTCACTTTATTTTTGCCGGTTTAAATGGTCGAAACTCGAGCGTGAATTTATCCCTTCTGGTAAGAAAAACCGAAGAGAGAGCTATACTCCAATAATAGATTGGCACAGTACATCAACATCAAGAGAAAACCGAATACAGCAATATCTAATGAGAGTATTGTTTGAAACTCGATTATTAGTGTATTCACCTTCGTTTATTTTACTTCTTTTGTTTTGTGCATATTTACTGATTTATCAACTGGTCTTTCCGATATCTTTTTTTGATACACCAGATCTGCCGGTGACTTATGAAATGGTTCGTAAAATCCGAGAATCCTTCGGTTTGATCATGCTTATTATCATCACTTTCTATAGCGCCGAAATTGTATGGCGTGAACATAATCATAAGTTTCAAGAATTGCTAGCAGTAACCTCAACGCCTAACGAAGTATTCTGGTTTGCAAAACTCACAGCCCTTTGTCTGCTAGGTGGACTGGTCTATATCATGGGGATGTTAATTACTATCATTCATCAGCTGGCAGACGGGTATTATGGCGTAGATCTGCCACAATACTTTGTAAGTTTATTTTATTTTGATGCCTTGCCGCTGCTCTTTATGACAGTGCTGTCATTCTTTATTCAGAGTGTAAGTCCAAACAAATACATAGGTATGTTGGCATTTATTATTTTCATGCTTGTCACTGCTTTGTTGGGGGAGTTGGGTTTAGAGCATCATATGTATCGTTATGCTGAAGCACCAGGGCTTGTGTATTCAGATATGAATGAATACGGATGGTCGCTTGAAACGCAGCAAAAATACATGACGTATTGGGGCGCACTTGCGCTTTTATTTGCAACGATTAGCTTTGCAATTTGGCGACGCGGCAATCAAACAACATTGCGACATCGATTTAAAATTTTGCCGCAAACACTGGGGCAGGGCGGACGTTTATTAATCGTTTGCTGTATAGGCTTGTTTCTGTCGATGGGCGTAGTGATTAATTACAATACGACCGTTACAAATAAGTATGTTTCTTCCAGCGTTCTAAACCTCAATAAAGCTGAATACGAGAAAGCATATTCAACTTACGAATATCTACCCGTAACCGACATCATAAAAACAGATTTAAATATCGCCTTGTTTCCGAGCCAGCGTAAACTACAACTGATTGCGGATTTAACGCTTAGAAACAACACTGACGAACCCATTGAAAGGATCCTAGTTAATTTGCCCGATCATTCTCACTCAATTCGTTTCGATGCGAGCAGGGGGCAAATAAAAGCCGAAAGTACAGAACTGCAAACGGCATGGCTTGAGTTTGATACGCCGTTGCGTCCCCTAGAGACATTCACGTTAAATATTGCATTGATGCGACAACACTTTGGGTTTAAAGATACCGGCGAAGATTTTTCGCTAGTTAAAAATGGCAGTTTAATTGACAACAAATCACTATTGCCCACGTTCGGTGTAAATATTGATTATTATTTACATGATAGTGTTGAACGAAGAAGTTTTGGGCTTGCAGAGCGCAGCAGGTTAAAAGATGCGTCCCATAAGTATGCAAGCAACCGCTCATTCATTACAAAAGACGGCGCATTAACCGAGTTGAAAGTCTATGTGTCTACCGATATCGATCAGGTCGCACTAGCGCCTGGTATCATGGTCGATTATTGGCAGGCAAACAATAGAAATCATTTTGTCTATGAGACACGTTCTCCTGTTAATAATTTTTTCAATATTGTATCCGCTGATTGGCAAGTTTATGCAAGACGTTTTCTGGGGATTGATCTTAGTATTCATTATCACCCTCCACACCATTGGAACACAGATAGCATCATGCAGGCCATGCAAACATCGTTGACTGCCTTTTCAGATAGATTTGGTGAATATCCATTCGCACAACTTCGCATTGTGGAGATCCCTCGATATAGAGCGACTATGACAGGTGCAAGCGGGATCATAGCGTTCTCTGAGAGTTTTGGGTTTATCGCTGATTTACGCGATGACAATAAAATTGATACTGTATTGTTTGCCACAGCTTATGAGCTTTCCAAACAATGGTTTAGTCATAAAATAAATATTGCCGATGTCCAAGGCGCTGAAGTGCTTACAAAGTCTTTGGCACAATATGCTGCGCTTAGTCTAATGCAAGATACATTTGGACGGGTAAATTTGCGTAATTTTATGCGATATGAATTGACCAACTATTTGCGTGGTAGAGCGGTGGAGCAACGGCAAGAAAATCCGCTAGCGCAAACGCAATATCAATCGTATCTGGCAAATAATAAAGGTGCGCTTGTGTTAATGGCGATCGCAAGCAGGATAGGATTTGATAACGTTGATAATGCAATCAACTCGCTTATGTCAACATTCTCAAGCGCTTCCGATCAGTATGCGACAGTTGATGACTTTATCGATGTTTTGAAGGTAAATGCAATGCAACGCGATCATGCGTTTATCGATGAGCAGTTTTATTCGATCACATTGTATGACTTGAGATTAGAAAACATCGAGAAAAAAATGATAGATGAGCGTCAACAGATAGTGTTAACCGTTTTCGCAAATCATATGCGGCTAAATGATGATGGCTCGCAAGAGAAGCTATCATTCAATGACGAAGTTGAGGTCGTATTTTTTAGTGATTCTCCTAACGATTTTACGCTTGAAAACAGCATTCTGTTTTCAGACACAGTAAAGCTGACCGATGGTATACAAGAAATCATCTTAAACACAGAACTTTCTCCGGCATATATAGCTGTCGACCCCTTTTTGACGTTTATTGAACGCGAAATACGCGATAATGTTAAAGCCGTTAAATAATTCCTATAAGCGTTGTTAGATATTTTTCCTCAAACCGTTTCATATTGATTATTAGATGTAATTAAGTGCTTTAAAATGAAATGCAGGATTCAAGTAGTAATGCAATGACAGAGGTTGCCTTGGGGTTATCCATGGCTTTTTTTGCCTTGTTAGTCGTTGCACTCGTCTCGATAGGGTTGGGCAAAACAGAGCGTGATGACACCATTATGCATGATGGGGTGACAGAACATATTGCGACTCAAGATATTCAAATCAATACTCAAAACGATGATGAAGGTAATTCAAATCGCAAATTATTCTTTTACGTTGGAGGTAAGTTATTTGATATCGACCTAGAAGAAAGAGGTTTTGATGAATTGCCGCGTGAAGAAGCGTCTGTGTTGGCCATTTCTGATTCGATGAATGTGAAAGATCTTATGTTGCTCAAACGCAACGTCGATGGTTTAAATACGGAATTTACAATTATCAATGAAGAGTGGCATGCGTACTTCGCTTCTAAGGGTATGTTTTAAATGATCCTGCAGACATCATATTCAAGTAGCGGTTTAAAACAAAGAGTTTCTGTAAAATATCTATGTAGCCTTATAGTTGTGCTTGGTTTTGTGATAGCTGCTAATTTGATTGGGGATTATATCGAGTGGACTCAAAAGTACGATACTCATTCATATGATAAGAATACTCACTTCTCTATATCGAAAAATGCTAATACTTATACCGAAACCAGTCCATCAACAACAACGCAAAATCAAACTCTCTTGGTCGAGTTAAATGCACTTAGAATGCATAATATCAATCGAGCACTTCGGCGTAATCAAACAACTACCGAACATTTGGATGTAAAGTACGACAAGGCTATTACTGAATGGAGACAGGAATTTACTTCTGCGATAGAGTCTACCCCTTATCTCCATTAGATGGCGTTAATCGCAAAATCATATTTACCTAAACTTTTACCACCAAATAAATCTATTTTGCGTTCTAAAACGGTGCATTTCTTGCTGCAACCATGCTAATACTCAACCGTTAGTCATCGAACTTTGCGAAAACTGCATAACATTACCTTTGTACGTCCATAATTATGATGTTTGTAACTGAGAAACCAACCCAGGTTGTTAGGAAACAACTGTTGCATTTTGAAAATGCTGTACAAACCTGGTTGGCTGAAATGGACGCTGATAAAAAGGTCATTTTAAAACTAGCTACGGCGCCATCAGGTAACGATGCAATAAACAAAGAGTTATGGTGTTTACGCAATTTACAACATACAAACAGCGTAGATATTTTACTTGAAGCTGGTGATGAAGAAGCCGAAAATCGAGAACATCAAGATGCAAATGAAGATAGCAATATCTTTTATGTTAGGCGCTATTTTCCGCACTCACTTAGTCAACGTCTTATTGAAGCAGATGCAATAACTATTGACGACGCCGCTGCGATTATCCTGCAATTATTCGAACAGTTAATAGCACAGCACGATAAAGGCTTCTTATACGTTGATGTAAAACCTGATAACTTGCTGTTGTCTGAAGAAGGGCAACTGGTAATGTGCGATTTGGGCAGTTGTGTCGCCTTTAATGACGATGCATTAAAAATTGTAAAAGACTTACCTTTCTGGTCTCAGAAGCTATATTCGTCCGCGAAGTATTTACACCCGAAAACCACCTCTAATATCAACAATCTTGGCCCTTGGGTTGATATATATGCAGCTGGAAAAGTAATTGATGATATTGCGACTAAATTACCAGCGAATCAAAGTGCAAGATTTAAAGAAATTTCAGAGAAATGCACCAATGTCGACGTTACAACGCACAGGACAGTACTTAACCAATGCATTGCACTGCTTAACAACCGGTTAGATGATTATCGCAAGGACGCTACCAAATTATTTGATGAGGATGAAGATAACTATGTTGATACTAATGTAAACGAAGCCTCTTCGCTGCCATTTTTCCGTAATCGGTTGACGTTGTACGTGCTCTCTATAGCCGTAATTATTGCAATATGCACCACTGTTTTGCTAGGTATTGATTGGCAGGATACGCTAGACGCTAACAGCGAAGATACGGTTAGTCTGGAATCTCAAACCGATACCTTAAGTTCAAATAATCCTATACTAGATAATGAAGATGTAACAAAACCTGTTGCCCCTGACGCTGTTGAAGTATTTACGTCACTGGATACTGAAGTAAAGGAAGTTCCAGAAGTAGATGTTACGCGTTTAGACGCAACTTATAGGCGAGAGTTAATCTATCAAGACGAAAATGGCGCTTGGGTGAGAGTACCGTTTATTAAACAAGTAATCGACGAGCAGGTCATTTGGGTTTCTGTTAGAGAAGTTGATAATAAGTTGTACGATGCTTGTATTAGGGCCGGTAAGTGCACGCCAAATACAATTTTTAGTACGCGGGAAAGTCGAAAAAAACTTAACGCACCAGAAATGCCGGCTGTTAATATCAGTAGAGTAATGATAGATGAAGAGTTTCTGCCTTTTGCAAGCAGCTTATTTGGTATAAAAATGCGTTTACCAACGTTAGGTGAATGGCAACAAATGAGTGCTTCAGCTCGAAAAGGTATTATCGATGGAGTATATTCAATGCATTGTAAGAACTGTAACCGCGTGTCGGGTTACAGAGATGTGGCTAATAGCGATGGAGAAGCACTTCCCGTCGATGCATTTTCCCCTGATGCTGTTGGGTTTGTAAATACCTATGGTAATGTCCGAGAATGGCTCAGCGGTTGTGCGTATGATGCGTCGGGCATAGAGAGATGTTATCAAGCATTCGTTGTTGGCGGTTCATGGCGAGATGACTACAGAGATATATTAAATAACCCCGTTGATGTTTTGCAAATACGAGCAAAATCTATAGATACTGGGTTCAGATTGGTTTTCAATGAATAAAATTCGCGCGTTTAATCCATTATTTTTTTCACTTTATCTCCTTACGTTCTGTGCAGTAAGCGAAGGGTTTCAAGGACTTGTTGTACCGCTCAATGGTGCTCAAAACGAAGATAGTGCTATTGAAATTGCGCTTTCAGATGCGTTCAAAAACGGTTCAATAAACGTAAGGATAAATCAGTCATCAATATTATGTCAGGATCTTTGCAGCCCGAGTTCTGACGCGCTATTTGATAACATCCTAAAGCATTATCCCGATACGGATATTGTATTTTTTTATGATTCGAATTCGTCTGAAGTTTCTTCCGTAACTGCTATAGATGCATTATCGATGAACGTACTGACGAAAATAAGCTTGCCAAAAGCGTCTTCTGTTTCAGACGCGCAACGTTTTACGGATATAGGTAAGCTTGTCCTAAACGCCATAACAGAACAGCAAACCTTTACTTCGATTACCATCAGCATGTTTGGATTTACTATAGATGAGATGACGCCAGTATCCGGTTTCCTGTTATCGCTGAGCGCTAATAATCAGATTAAACTTATCGAAACGAGTCAAGTAGAGTCGTCTTTCTCATCATATATTCCAGTCATTAACACAACGTATGCATTATCCACAGATGTTCCCGCTAATCATTTAATTAACGAATTCATTCGTTATTGGGATTTACAAAACATCACGGTTAAAACGGATTATGATCGTATCCAGGGCGAGTTGTCACTTACAAGGGTAGGTGTTCCTTACTGGCCTTCGCTACTGAGTATTTTTCTCGTATTTATCGTCTTTTTCATGCTGCTGTATTGGTTCACTTTGCGAAGGGGAATACAAAGCAAACTTAACGAACTAGCCTTAAATAAAAAAGCTGACGATTGGTTGGCGCTATACGATAAATCGAACAAACCATGGGTCAGATTGAATCACCATTGGACGAATAAAGCGAGTTTTTGGCGACAAATAAAACGTGAATCTCAGCAACTAGAAAAACAAGCAAAGCTATTTTATGACGCTGGCGATACCAATACCGCCAAATTATTCATAAGTAAGGCATTGAACATCAATGCAAGTGCGCCTGCTGCAAATGAACTTATTCAAAAGATTAAGGTAGAAGAAGAAAACGTTGAATTGCTGAATGACAAAGAGCAATGGATAAGAAACAAAATTGCCAAGGCAATGATAAATTTTCGCAACAATAATTATTACAAAGCGCTGCGACAGGCATACCAAGCTGAAGCGAAATGTGGGCAACAAAAAGCGCTCAAAAAACAGATGAAAGCTATCAATAAGCTTGTGAATAAAATTCTGTTTCAAAGCGCATTTAGTGTTGATCGTGTGCATATCAAACTTACAGATGCCATAGAGATGACGAGTATCGGTCGCGAGGACGAAATATATATCGGTAGGGAAGATACTTGGATCTCTGAACAAGGTGTCGGCGTTATGCAGTTTATTCACAAGGGACTGAGTCGAATTGGGCAGCATGCCAAACTAACACTATCAAATAATGGACTAAGCATCACAGAATTAGGCAGCACTAATGGCACCTATCACAATGCTGAAAAGCTCAATGCGAATGAAAGTATTTTGTTACAACAAGACGATCTGTTGCAGTTTTCTGCCAAATCAAAGCGACAGGGATTAGCGCAGCGTCTAACGAACGTCAGCCATGCAAGTTTTTATTGCTTTGAGTTTCCTATCGAATCAACCAAAGCAGATTATATTGATGATTATACAAAGGTTTGGTCGGATTATATGATGGCCGCAAATCGAAAATTTATCATTACTAAAAAACCCGTTTACATACACCTAAATATCGCTAGAAACCAACTTCACACTACCTTTGAGAAGTCAGAATCAAAATCTGAAATAGCCCTTTTTATGCTCAGTTTAATGCCATACTTGATCATAGAACCCATTAATTCAAACAAGATACTGCTTAACAACGAAGAAGTTTTAGGAAGAACAGCACTTCAGTTACCCGCAGAAATCGCCTATAAAGACGTTAAGATACAGATTTTGGCAAATGAGTTTAGTTATATAAGTGAATATACAAAATCCACTATCCAATCTGAATTAAATCTCAAAGATGTCTAAGGCTGAACAAAACACTGATATCGTCGGTCTAGACCTTATCAGTCAGATTGAACTCATCGAACAACAAACACTTTTTAATAGTCAGACGCTTAAATACTCTGAAGCATCAATAAAAGAACTTAAATTAATTTTGAGCTCTAGAAATTACGTAAATATTACGTGGGAACTTGCACATTTATACTGGGTACTTGTTCATACTAATGGCAATTCCAATGCTTTAAAATTCTTTTTTGTTGACGAAGCTGTGTTTGCCCAGTCAGCAAAGTCATGGTTTGAAGGTTCAACGTTCATTAATCTGGATACTCATCGCATATCAGTTGTTTTACAAGGAATTGAGGTAAACATTAGAGACCATGTCTTTATTGTCAACTGGTCGCGGATGAACGTAATTTCAGGGTTAATGGAAGTGCTGGTCATGCTTATACCTGATCTGCTTGAACAAGATAAGGAACTGGTCGGGAAAGGCCTAAATAGCATTAAGATATTAGCGAGCGACTTACAAAAATCACTCTATGAATGGTCTGAGACGTGTATGCCCAGTGTAAGGTCGCACAAGAAGTTTGTCGCACTTTCGCAAACATTTGGAAATGGTGATATTCGACAGATAGATAGCGCTTTTGTTTCCTCTTGGAAACAGCTTAGCAACATCGAAGGTTTTGCAAAAATCGTGAATTTTTTTTCCAGCCTTTGCTCTTTCCTTGCGTCGAAAGATGCAATTGACAGGGTTGAAAGTTTATCTGAACAAAATGAGAATGCTGTGTCCAGTGAACAATCAATTTATGATTTTGTATCGGAATACAGCGAACAAAATCTATTGCTGAAACTTCCACCTACGCCAAAAGTCCTCAGTCAAAATCAATTAAAGAAACTGAACACTATATTTGAAGATGCTCGATATGCGCGGAAATTACCTTGGTCGGTTCTGGCTGTGATGGCATTTAATCACGCGCAGGCACAACTTGTCCAAGCAGTGCGGTCCAATGCGTCTGATAAACACAAACGCGATGTGATACAACACACAGAGCATTATTCTGAACAATTGTCATTTCTTGCAGGCACCGCTAGCATTAATCAACAAACCATGCTCACCTGCCTTGCATTAATGAAAAACAGTCAGTCAGCATATTTGATTGAAGCCGTTACAGCTAACAGTCAATGGCTATCGTTGATGTCACCAAACGCTGTTATTAGCAAAAGTCACATCAAGGACGATATTGAAAGTCAATCCACGGTTAAAAATCCAGCAGAGACCTTCACACCTGATCGTCTCTATCAAGCTGCGCCAGAACTTTTTGAGCGCGCTACAAAAGCATCAAAAAAAGTAAAGCGACAAGGGTTGACGGAAGCCACAAAGCTCGATGATAAAGTGTATGTGAGTTTGATAAAGATTTTGGTCAATATCAATGACGTTATCGAGTCTATACAGAAGTTTGACGCTAGCAAAGAGAGTATTGATGCAAAATACCGCTCTGACTGTTCCATAGTGATAAATGAGTTTTCGCAAAGATATATAGATATATAGATAGAGTAAAACAAATTAACATGAACAAGTCAGACGATAACATGCGTGAAAATATGAACGCCGAATTGGTGTTTAGCGCATTAGAAACCTATAAAGCGTTGGCAAAAGGCCACCGTCAAGGTGATAAATATGATAAAAACGAAGAAGTAAAACCAGAAGGTTTTCAGGTTGTTCCCATCTCATTCTCCTCGCTTGTACACACCGTTATAGACCCGACAAGCGAATACAATGAAGGAATACTCCGTCATATAAACACTTCATTGATATATCGGCGTCAGTATTATCATTTGGTGAAGCATATGTCGTCGGCGTATTCTCCACGTCTAGCAGCAGCAAGCAGCGACGCGGAAGTGACGCAGCGAAAAGGTGAAGATTTCTCACTGTATTTTGATGTAGCAAATACACTACATCAAGATATGGTTAATGTGACACTTAATACAGACAACGCCAAGCTGCGGTCCTGTTCATTTTTGCACTTACAATGTTTCTGGCAAGACAAAGCAATCCCGCTTAAATTAGAAAAGGAAGATACTGGCATTTTTAGTGCAACGTGTTTGAAAAGCAGCTTAGTACATAACGCAATGCGTGATGTGGATTGTGAAATTTTTATTCATTGATGGCACTTTTTAAGCATGTGCAATACCATACGCAAATCATCGGAGGCTTAACATAAGTCGCTTTCACGTTTTTATTGCAACAACTCAAGGTTTGATAAAAGTTCAGCAGTTAGTGCTGCTTGACGAACGTGAACCTTCATCAGTAGTGCTTTCAAAAACGTCTAAAAAAAGTCGAATCGCAGGCGATTATCACGACTTTGTTCAAAAAAGCTCGGGGATTATAAACAGAGTATTCCAAGACGACATTGCAGCGCGTCCACAATATCGATTAACCCTATCTGATGAAATAGATCTTGGCGAATCATGGCATTTAGCTATATTCATTGCCCATTTGTTATTCTCAAACTCTCGATTGGCAACAGGAGATGTATCGCAGGGAGATGAAATTATTTTAGCAACGGGCGAAATTGATGTTTCAACCAATAAAGTACGGCATATTCATCATCTTGCACAAAAGTGTTTTAGAGCCAGGCATCAAATCACTCAACTGTATTCCGCTAGCCATCTAGCGAGTTTTTTTGTTCCTGCGAGCAATTACCGTCAGCCTTTACCTGATGTCGATATGGTGTTAACACCCATCAATGATATCTCGGAACTGTTTAGTTTTTTTTCGAGGCTGGGAATAGGTTCAGAAAACCTTGTTTCAACTAACCAAACGTTAACTTCAACACCGAGAAATGAAGGCGGTATTGAGATAATTGGTGTCAAAAAAAGCTGGGTTTCTAAAAAGGTATTGGTAATTGCTGTATGTCTATTAGCATTGATATCAGTATATTTGCTTGTACCTAACCAGACGGCGATGATTGAAAAACGCGTTGGCTTGAATGCATGTATAGAGACTGATGAAACAATACATGAATTTGCGCTTCATCAAATTATTGAACTACCAGATATCTATATGCATGGCCTGTGTTCGCTGGAATTCACATTACCTCACGAATACAAAAGTGCATTTATCATGGCCGAAAATAGTCAATTTTTAGCATTAGAACAGACCCGCAAGAACCATTGGTTTTTACCTGCGCCGCAAGACAAGCGGCAACCTCGCGCTTACATTATCGCATTTACGACTTCGACGCTTGATGAAGCAGACTTGCATACACTGCGAGCAATCGCTTCTGATCCAGATAACTTGGCCGCTAAAAAATCATCCGTCGAGCGCTGGGCGTCAACTAATAATAAAAAAATCCATATATTACGTCATCGATTGAGATAAAACGCGTCTAACCGTCTCATAACTTGGTTGTTAATGTTTTAAGTAACTAGCCAAGGTAAAAAGATGAAAGTCATAGCAACTGTTTTGTTATTAATTTTGGTCACTGGCTGCAGTACGACCAACTCTTATAACGCAGCACCTGTCGTCACCTCATTTGATCTAGACAGAGTTAATCAGGACTGCGCGCAACAAGTATTTTCAAGGGTGTCTAACGACGATGCAGGCATTGGTGCATTTTTAGCAACCGCCGAAAATGCTGAAGCCTGTATTAAAGATATTCATTTCAATATTGATCACCCTGACCATCAACTCGCCATGAAGCTAAAGGCAATTGCAGTAAATAGCTACTTTAAAGCAGGTGATATTTCATCCGCAGACGCCGCGTTTAATGACTTTAGAACGATGTTCCCCATGCAGGACCTAGTATATGACGATTTTACCTCTTTCGTTGATACAACAACGGCGTTATTGCAATACAGGCAGTTAACATCATTGCAGCTGGAAAGACTAAACATCAATCCAGTTCTGAAAAATGAACTTGTCAGACAACAAAGATGGATACTTCAATAGGAAATAAGATGAAAAGAACAACATGTATATTTTTTGCAACCGCAATAAGTTCATCTGTGATGGCAACGAATTGGGAGCCGATAGCAGCTGAATCCCTTATTCAATTACCTGCTAACTTGATTGAAAAACGTATTCAACAAGACTTCAACTTATCGCCAACTGCATCGAGGATCAACGAGATAGAAGTAGAATTGGTAAACCAAGGCAGTGCCATTAAAGCAATGCAAGCGACGATAGAAGGAAGTGACGACAACCAAATGATCGATGAAAAAGTCGAATTAGTGAAATTAAAATCTGCCTTCTTAGACGATATGCAAGAAGGTCAGACACTTAGACAGGAATCGCTGGACAAGAAAATTGATTTGTATCAGCAAGTATTGGAGCAATTCTTCAATCGACAAAAGCAAAATAACGATAGCGTGACATTTAAAATGAAAAAGCAGCAACAGCTTGCTAAAGAGAGAATGCAAAACGTTATGGCACAAGTTGATGAATCATTCACGAGAGATGGTATCTCTTCGAGTACACCATACGCCGATGAGTTTGCAAAAAATCTAGCAAAAATCGAACAGCTAAAGACTGCTATTCAAGAGCATCGCGCAAATGTATCACCGATGGTGGATGGTGTTGAAGTAAGTAGTCAGGAATATGTAAGGCACTTATTAATTCAGGCGGCGTCGGAACAGTCGCTACTTGATCAAGAAGCATTAATGTTGAGCTATATGTCACGATTAGTTGCATTAGATGCACAAGCGCTTGAATACGCCATCAATATAGATGCTGAAGAGCAGGGCGGCGTCTCTCAAAATTCTGCAACAACGCCAGCGACATCCGTCGAATTATTTTTGTAAAAGAGGCTAATAAAATGAAGGTTAATACGACCAAAAAGCTCTTAGTGATGATTTCTCTTGTAATTTGTTCAACCGCTGCATTGGCTTCTGACCCGTTGCTTTCATTGAAAAACCTTGAAAGAGAGCGCGCTGCATTTCTGGATAAAGCACTTTCTCAGTCTTTAGACCAGCAACAATTGGCTGCGAAAAAACTTAGACAATTAAGCGACATGGAACGAATGGTTATTCGTGACGATCGACTTGTTGAAAAAAATTCCGCTTTGGTAAGCAATGCGTTTAATAATTTTGAACTGACATTCCTTGTGCATGCAAGCGCCGAAAACAACGCAACAGTACTTTCTCATTGGCTTGAGCAAGTGGGTGTATCTAACCAAGCGGTTTTATCGACAAAATTGGGCTATCGTAAATGAGCACAATAACGTCACCGAATGCTAGACCACTTAGAAGTAATATTCTAAGTGGTATTCGGAGTATCTATTGGATATTAGGTTCAATAATCATCGTGATTGCGATGACATCTTTTATCACAAAAATGTCATTGGTAGAAATCATGACGCTGGTAAATCAACACTTCGGGATCACCTTTGTGTGTTTATTTATGTTGTTGGTGAGCATCGCATTGTATGCAATGCAACAGCTATACCGAAGCGTTGACAATAGTACTTACTGGAGCGAAGTTGGTCTGCAAACGGCAAATGGCATTTCAACGTTGGCGCTGACGTTTACATTGTTTGGTATTTCTATGGGCATAGGTAGTCTATCCGATCAGCCACTGTCACAGGGTAATGTTGAAAATGTCATCAGTGAGCTTACCGCCCAGTTTTCAATTGCTTTTATGACAACTGTTGTGGGTTTGCCAACGGCTGCATTGCTAAGGGCAATCATTTCAGTTCGAATGGCAAAATACGCAATAAATCAGGAATCTACACATGTTCGCTAAAAAAGTATTTTTTTCAGTAGTCGTACTTGGCGCAAGCTACCTTGGCTTTCAGTTGTTTAAGGGAACGGTGCAAGAACAACAATCCACTGAAAAACAGGTTCATGAGCAAGCAGCTAATGACATGGATGCCAAAATTTCTGCGCTACAAGACCAAATAGACTATCTAAAGCACGAAGTAGTGTCCTTACGACATCAGCGCCTGACAGACATTGAAATAAGTACCCAAGATGCACATCGAGAATCTAATGACTTGCTTGGAAACGACCGCGATGACGGGTATGCACAAGATGACGAACAAATATTGCTGGCAAAGAGTATCGCACTTGAAAAAGGCCAAAATACGTCATTAAGCACGCCTCTAGATAGCGAACAACTGCGTGCAAATGCGGAACAAAAGACGACATCAGAAACCAATGTGGTGAAGAAACAAAATGAATCGGAATCAGCCTTAGCCAAAAGAATACGGCAGCAGACTCAGTTACGAGCAATTGCCGAAAAGCATGAACTCGCCGCACTTAGTGTTTTGGTCAGTGATTTGAATGACGATAAACCGTAGTGTTCATTTTGCATAGATTTACGGTCATCATAAAAAGCTATTCTGTGCAAAAAAAAGAGATGTAGAGACAGATAATGCAGGCGCTTACCGCTAACGTTTATAAGTCCAAACGGTATACATTATCTACCAAGGTGTGGTGGATATTGACACTATTAGCACTGTTCATTTTTGTCTTGTGTTATTGGTTACTTTTACAACATCAAGACGTCAATAGCGAAACGCCACCGCAGATACCGTTAGAAACGCCTACCACAATAACAAATGATATGAATTTTCTGTCTTATTCATTTCCATCGGCGCCTAATTCGGCGAACACAAACATTTCTTCGTCGACGAGTCACACTAGTAAAGGAGAAACTACGGTTCCTGCCGTTGATGCATCAACGGCACTAGAAAACTCGGTAACAGAATCACCTGCCGACAACAGCAGTGAACCGAAGAACGAGAGACAAACTGAACGAAGAATCACGGAAGAAGACCTAACAGCCATTAATATGACAATTACAATGCCGTCAGATCGCCGACAATTTAATTCAATCGGAAGGTATTTGTATCAGTGTGTCAATATTGGCTTTGCTCATCTACAAAAGAGTGAAGAAACTGATTCAATAAAGGTTATTCACGACACAAAGTATCAGAACAGTAGTATTTTTCGCAGTACACAAAACGCGTTATTTAGCAATGAAAAGCACTGGCAACGCATTCATGGGGCTGACAAGCAATATCTGCGGATATATCCTGTATGGTTCGATCAAAATTTGTTGTTATACGTTAACCAAAACCTTAAGGGCGAGGCGTTACGTTCATTGAGCGCTACCTATATATTGAGCAATCAACTGCTGCAACTAAAAGACATAAAACTAAATGGGCAAACACTGCCTCAAGTCTGGACGCTAGCAGATGGGTATGAGCTAGGTTGCTAGTAATATGAAAGAGATAGCATTATTTTTACTTTTTATTTCGCATATGCTGTATTCAGCGATGGCTCATGCAAATTCTAGTTTTCATGAGCTACCTCAACTGGAGTATCACGGCTTTACAGATGTTGAATTACGAGAATACAGCGCATACCTACATGCATTTGAAAAGCAGGTTGATACTTCACAAGGACAGACAACAGAACGAGAGTTAGTTTTTATTCTGGGTAAGATTTCTGAAAAACTTTCGCTCGATGTCACGATTTATGTTAACAAAGACGAAATTATACTGTTCAATCAAAGTACCCAAAAAGACGCAAACCAAACGTGGTAGATCATCGCGATAAAGAAGTATTGGTTGTCCTCTATTGTCACTCGCAATATTGATGATTTCAGGTTTGAAGAACTTAAGGTTTCGAACCCTTGGGAATGACATTTATAAATTTTTGAATGTAGGTTTGCGCATTTAACGGAGCGCAATGCTTTTTAAGTAAAGCTGATGTCAACTGTCACTTTGTTCGCATAGCGGACACCTATGATTGATCAAAATCATCTAAAAATCGGATTAGTTAGTGAAGATGTCGGTTCGATACTCTTACTTAAACTTGATGCAGTAAATCAGGGAGTATTAGCTAAAGCGGTTTCCCGATTTTGTTGACCACTACAAAGTGAAACCTCAGTAAAATTTGATAAATACAGGCTAAGTTCGTTTTCCTGGAAGCTTAGTAGTTATTGTCATGGTAGCGAAGTTTTCAAGTTTGTTGCCATTTGAGACTACGACATTTTCATTTTTGGCAGCTTGTACATAACTCAAGTCGATTTGATTACCTACCCTGCTCTTAAGCTGTGGTTCATTGGACACTGTAAATTTAATTGAGCTTGCTATTGAGTATGTCGTACCTGCAATCAAACCACCCAGTGGATTTGTAAAGTTCGTACCAACAATTACTCCAGCCGCGATGCCCTTGGAGATTGTCTCAAGATTAAGGTCTATGGATATAGTTTGTTTTTTAAAAAGACGATTCTGCCAATTTTCATATGTAGTTTTTTCTAGATCTTTTAGAGCTAATTCTAACTTTTGTATTTGAGTGATCTTTGCTCTTGGAATGTCGTTTGAATTCGCGATTGCAAGGTATAATTCATCTAGCGACACCCGTAATGCAACAAGCTCACTTTCCCTTTTTAGTTTGAACTCCAGTATTTCTTCCAGTCGGATATCATTTGGAGGAACTGGCAAACAATTCAATAACTCAATGTCGCCGGTAATACGTCGGGGTTTTTCGTAGTCTGCTTTATCTTGTGAATCCAGTCTTTTTATATTTTTTGCGTCCTCAATAAGTGAATTCGAATTGAGTATAAAATTAGGTTCAGCGTTTCCACAAGCCCATTGACCAGGATTCTTTCTCGTGAGCTTTGAAATAGTGTGTAAGTGGGACTTCGAGTATAGATTATATAAATCACTAACTCTGGTTAGATTATATCCATCAATAGAACTGATGTTACCAAAATGGTTTTCTAACTTAAGTACCCCAGCCTTTTGCAAAGCAATTAAGTCTCGGCAGTGGTTTTGTAGTTCTGGTTTAGGATTTGTTGCCTTGAGCCCTTGTATACTAAAAACTTCGCTTTCTATAAGAGCAATCTTATCCCAATAAAGTAGTGCAAATCGAACCTTTGACGGGGAAATTGGATTAAATTCGACAGCCCCCCCGATCTCAGGATTACTCATATAGCTTAATTTATCAATTAACGGAAGTATTATTCCTCTGTCAACTTTCATGATTTTGCGCTGCCTCTTCAAATGGTTTAATTAAGGTTACCAGGAATATTTATTCTGCATTTCTCAAACAGTCCGAAGCGTTTTCCTATGTATATCAACTAAGCATCAACATATTCATATGGTGATTTTAGTGGCATATTTAATTTGATATTAATATACAATGGAGAAAAGTGAGGAGACTGTAAGTAAAAAACGAACCAATCGCTCACTATCAAAGAGTTTTATGCATTATTAGAGGCTAGGTGATGTCATGTGAGAAAGATTGGGTTGATATTACTTCAGCACTATTAACGCCAGTAATTGCGATTGTTGGTATCTGCATCGCAATTCTACAGTGGCGAATAAACCGCTCGCGCTTTAGGCATGAATTATTCGAGAAGCGATATGCTATCTACGAGGCTACTTTACTTTATCTCGGACAGCTTATCCGGAATGCAAAAATGGATGATATTGAGCGAGTAACGTTTCTACAAAATACAAAAGGCGCTTTTGTATTATTTGATGATAACATTGTGCAATATCTAAAAATAATAGATGACAAATCAATACAGCTTCATCTTTATCAAAGTCAAAAACGGCACGAAAATGAAGCGGAA
This sequence comes from Glaciecola sp. UBA2563, assembly GCA_002340325.1. Lineage (GTDB taxonomy): Bacteria > Pseudomonadota > Gammaproteobacteria > Enterobacterales > Alteromonadaceae > Glaciecola. The sequence goes on from DDLV01000151.1 coordinate 33,200, forward strand.
ATATTGAAATGGATAGGTAATCAGCTAAAAGAAATAGAACTAGTGTTCAAAGGTCAGCTTAAAGTGGAGTAGATGCATAAGAATTGCATTAAAGCGGAAATATTTTCTGTTCCTCGGTTTGTAGTTTAAGCTAAGGTAACACAAACCGTTCCAATAGAAACGTTCTGCTGTTTCGGGCGTTAGGTACCACATGATGAACCTTCGTAAAATTTTACTATTAGTGTCCAGTTTTCCGGCAACAGCAATTTGGTTCGCTTGGTATTTTCAGGCATGGAAATCAATGATTGTCTGTTTAATTGCCGCTAGCTTTATCATGATCATTTATGCATATATCGAAAAAACGGCAGTGAAAAGAATTAGAGAGATAGCAATTATTCTGATGTTTTACATACCATTATTGTTGTTCGCGTATGCAAAACTCTATCAACAATTCGGCTTATATTTTAATGGTGAGATTATTTACTCATTGAAGGCCTCCATATATTTCAGCGTTGTCACTTGGACTACGCTGGGCTACGGTGACTATCAACCAACCGAAGATATTCAATTATGGGCAGCTTCAGAGGCACTTATTGGATACACTTTTATGGCTATCTTGATTGGTCTTTCAATTGGTATTTTAGTTACGGATAAACGTGTCACTCAACAAAACGCTTAATCAAGAATACCGCACACTTCATCGACAGTAAGTTAAAAGTTGGCCTAAGATGTTTTTCCAATTGTAAAGCTTTATTTAGCCATAAAATTGAAAAATAAATGTATAAATCACACGAAATAAATTGAGACTATTACATATCATAGGTGTTGCCTGTTATCTTTGTGGTTACGATTAGCTGTCCTCCCGTAAGTATTATTAGTGATTTTCCAGCAACATCTAATGCGAGTCACTTCTCAAATCATTGTATTTGAGACAGTGGAGAGTATTTAAAGCATCAATAACGACTACCGCAGTTCGACTTAGCTATAGCAATAATAAAATGGCATTAATTGCTCCTCAAATACCGCTTTTCTTGCCAACCCGCGTCTTGCCATAAGAAACAATTCAGTTAAGTTAGGTTGTATCTTTTTTAGACAATTTTAAAGCGAGTTTTTGGAGTCCATTAAATGCCAAAGGATTACGTAAAATAACTACGACAACGAAACCATGTGAAATTAAACTATTGCGGTCTTCTCCAACTAGGATCCTATTCGCTCAGTTAGCATTATTACATCAAAGTAAAAAGATATATCGCACCTATCAAAATTGGCTGATGTACCAAATATATGATCAAGCTATGCTGACCGGGGAAGGCGATATTCCTCTTTGTTGATTCACTAAACCATCTCTTACATGGGTCAGATTGGAACCATGTAGTACTGCCTAAAAACACGCCGATAAATACCATGCCAAGCCACGGTACGATGGCGACATAATCGTTCGTATAGCCCGGTAAATCAGAAAAAAACAGATAAAACGGCCATCTTGACGGTACAATTTGTAAAACGCCAAGGAGCATTAACCCAATGCCTGCTACTAGTGCGACCTTCGGGATCTTAACAAGAAAAATAGCGACTATAGAAGCAAACGCCAAAAAGTGTAATACGCCAAAAAATATCCAGTTTTCGTTTATGAAATAAAAGCTTCCAACACTAATAACAAGCGCAGATACCGCAATTTGTAAGACGCGTGTAGAAAACTTTTTGAAATTGAAATGATGCCTATACGTCAAATGTAAACTTGCACCCAAACAAAGAAAAAACAGGCTAATAATAATCCATCTGAATTGTTGCCAGCCAGAACCATCAGGAATATCTGTATTTATTAGCGAAAAAAACTTTAGGTCGTAAATAAAGTGGAAAATCACCATCAAAACAATGGCTATTGTCCTCGTTAGATCTAATGTGAAGATTCTTGTGTAATTCTGTTTTGGTTGTGTCTTAATCATTCAACGTTTAAGGATAATCGCGCTATACTTGTCAAAGCACGCTTTAGAATGTTTTGGGCTTTGCGTAGCGTTTCTTTCTTAATCTTAATCATCACATAAACATCTTAGAGTTACCACTTGAACAAACATCTATCTGCTCTACCAAGTCCACATGATCTTTGGTTTTTACCTCTCGGCGGCACCGGTGAAATCGGCATGAATTTAAACCTCTATGGGCATTCAGAGCGCTGGCTAATGGTCGATTGTGGAACAACGTTTAATGTTCCATTAGATCCGAGCAAAGACTATGAAAAAGGTGTGAAACGAGAAGAGGTAGTAATCCCAGATTATGCGTTTATTGAAAAAGAGAAAGATAATTTGGTCGCGATAGTTATCACGCATGCCCATGAAGATCACATTGGCGGCCTTACCTCTATTTGGCCGCGTTTGCAGTGTCCGATATACGCCACGGCATTTGCTGCCGAGGTCATTCGTCGAAAATTCATTAATGAGGAGCTGTATTATGAATTGCCACTTGTGGTCATTAACAGTGGCGATCAATTGGATTTAGGCCCATTCAATGTACGTTGGATAAATATCACTCACTCCATGATTGAAACGCAGTCTTTGTTAATTACTACTGAGGCAGGTGCTGTTTTTCATACAGCCGATTGGAAAATTGATGATGCACCTGTGTTGGGTAGTCGTTTTAAATCAGCAAAGTTTAAGCGTTTAGCAAATGACTCAGTGCTAGCGATGATTTGTGATTCAACCAATGCAAAACAACCAGGGCATACAGAATCAGAAGCGGACTGTGCAGCTGGGCTTCACACACTGATAAGCAAGCAAAAGGGCAGGGTCATAGTCAGTTGTTTTTCAAGCAATCTTGCAAGACTAGTGACGCTGATAAGAATTGCAAATAAAACAGGACGATATGTCAGCCTCTTTGGTCGTTCTATGGAAAATATGCTGAGCGCGGCGAGAAGTGTTGGCATTTGGCCAGACGACTTGCAGACAATTCCAAATCGCCATGTTGGCTATTTACCAAAAGAAGAGGTCATGATAATAGCGACCGGCAGTCAGGGCGAGACAAACTCTGCCTTGGACAAGTTTTCAAAACAGAGTAACCGGCACTGTGAGTTAGAAAAAGGCGATATCGTTATTTTTAGTAGCGTAATCATTCCAGGTAATGAGCGCAGTATCGAAAAACTCATCGAAAGACTGAAAGCACTCTCACTTGAGGTATTCCACGACGAGACCCACTCAGATTGTCTTCACGCATCAGGTCACCCTCGTCAACAAGACCTTTTTGATATGTATAGATGGGTCAAACCAACATACGCGGTCCCAACTCATGGGGAATCTGTGCATATGCAAATGAACGCCAATGTTTCATATTGTGCAGGGGTTTCAGAGCATTTGCTCGGAAAAAACGGCGATCTTTTTTGTCTATCTCCAAATTTCAAAAAAGTACAAAACTTTGCCGAGACGGGTCGCATTGCAATACAGAGGTGACAGTGTTACTTAAAAAAAGATCAACACGCCCCAGTATTGGCATCCCACAACATTAAATATGTGTGCAAAACTGTAAAAACTATTTGCCAAAAGTGGTCAAACCTGCTTAATTATGCGTATGTAACATAATTGTAAATAAAAATATAAGCAGGTTGGAAGATGCCATTGGATAACGTGGATTTTATGCAGTCAACAGAAGTTGTTTCGCCTCTGACTAAACTATACGAATGGGAAAAAGATCACCCAGATCGTCATTATATGACGCAACCAACAAATGAGGGAAACCGCACATACAATTGGAAGCAAACAGCAGAATTAGTAAGAAAAGTTGCTGCAAAAATTCGAACGTATGAATATGCACCAGGCACGAGAATAGCGATCCTCTCAAAAAATACTGCCGAATGGATAATAACCGATTTAGCTATAATGATGGCAGGGCATGTATCTGTGCCGATATTCTCGACCGCGGGCAAAGACACGATTAACTATGTGTTAGAGCACGCTGAATGTCCTATGTTATTCGTTGGTAAGTTAGATAGTTATGATTCTATAAATGCATCAAACACGAGTGACTTAGTCACAGTGTCGTTTCCATATGATGGTTATGATGCGAACGTGTCATGGGATGAATTTACTGAGCTTGCGCCAATGCCGGAAAGCCCGGAAAGAGATATGAATGATATTATGACGATTATCTACACGTCTGGCAGTACTGGACAGCCAAAAGGCGTCGTTCATACGTTCAATACGATCGGCTGGGCAGCACAAAACTCACGTCATGCGTTGGACGTTGACCATAACGACCGTATCGTCAGTTATCTACCCCTTGCCCACATAACAGAACGAGTGCTTGTTGAAATCGCTAGTTTATACTCTGGGATGACGCTGTATTTTGTGAAAAACCTCGAGTCCTTTAATCAGGATGTAAAAGATTGTGTGCCGACGTTGTTTATTTCAGTACCGCGATTATGGACCAAGTTTCAAATGGGTGTGCTTGCAAAGATCCCACAGCGTAAACTAGGGTTCTTACTTAAAATACCGGTTTTAGGAAAGAAAGTTGCCGCTAAAGTTCGTGGCGAGCTTGGCTTGGGTGACGCGCGATTATGGGCGTCCGGTTCGGCGCCGCTGGCTCCTGCGACGATTAAGTGGTTCAGCCGAATTGGTATCGATATCAGTGAAGGTTGGGGTATGACTGAGAACTGTGCGTATGGCACCTCAAGTGTACCCTTTAGGCACGATAAAATAGGTTGCATTGGTAAAGCGTATGAAGGGGTAGATATAAGGATTTCCAACGAAGGTGAGATACAGGTAAAGTCGCCTTGCAATATGATTGGCTACTACAAGGAACCCGAAAAAACCAAAGAGGTCTTCACCGCTGACGGCTATTTAAAAACTGGCGATAAAGGCGTCATCGATAATGAAGGTTACGTTAAGATAACAGGCAGATTAAAAGATATCTTCAAGACAGCGAAAGGTAAGTACGTTACACCTGCACCGATTGAAGCGAAAATAATGGAAAACCCTATTGTTGAGCAAGTGTGTGTTACGGGGACTAATTTGCCACAACCTATAGCACTCCTAGTACTATCAGAAGAAGCTTCCAAGCACCAAAAAAACCAGATCACAGAATCGCTAACTGATACGCTTGAAAGCATCAATGCAACGTTGGAAAGTCATCAGAGACTGGATCGAATTGTCGTATTTAGAGAAGAGTGGTCAATTGACAATAATCTATTGACACCAACACTCAAGGTCAAACGTCATGTCATTGAAGAGCGCTTCCTTGATACCATCCAAGCGAAGCATAGTGATAAAGTGGTTTGGAGCTAAGCTTTCTCTAGACAATATCAAATTACGTAGACATCTGATAAAGCGTTAGTATTGTTGCTAGCGCTTTTTTTGTGCCTGTCTACCGTACTGAAATGACTATGCCAGAGTAATCAAACCTACAGTATTTTATTATGTGCACTGTTCATATATGGTGCGATTGAGTAATCAAGTTGCACTCAAAACGAGCGATTTAACGCAAAATTTCGCATCATAAAATTCTAAACTATTGAAATGTATAGCAAATAAATGTTGGCAATGAGTTTGCATTCACAAAAGTGTTGTGTGTGCTTTAGTCGCAGATGGTCAGGATGACCTATGCACTGAAGTTATAGCGCAGACCGGTGTGTCCCCGGTCTGCGTTTTTTTATTCATCTTCATTTCATCAATCCAGTTTTTAGCATATCATTTCTCGTATACATGGAGATGCAAGCTTGCTGTATTATTACCCTTCAAATCGATTGGAGCATTTGGCAGATATACTGTCCCATTTGTTGGACAGAAACACCGTCACTCCTCTTGAGACGCCTACGATCATACTTCCTCACACAGGGCTTCAACACTGGCTTAGTCTATACCTGGCAAAAAACAAACGTCTGATGATGAACTTGGATTTTCCGCTGCCAACACGCTACGTCTGGGATGTTTCTCGTTTGGTGTTAGGTGAAGAAAACGTACCTAGACAATCACCTTTTAAACGCGAGGTTTTACAGTGGCGATTGTTTGCATTACTCAATCTAATAAGCACTGGAAAGATTAAAGAAAAGCCGCTTGAAATGCTATTTAAGCGCTTCGATTTGAATTCCGACAACACCGAACAACTCTTTGATTTCGCCGTGATCTTGGCTGACTTGTATGAACAATACATCGTTTACCGACCCGATTGGTTAAAGGATTGGGAAAATGGAAATAATCCACATACGTTAACTGATGCAAATAACTATCATGCAGAATGGCAAAAAGTAATCTGGAAGCTACTTGTAAATTCATCCCAAAATACGCCTTTTTCGCTACAACCCTATATGCTTCAACAGAGGGCAGAACAAAAATTAGCGGCTTCATCCGCAAAACTACCGAAACACCTTTATTTGTTTGCAATAGGCAGCTTACCTCCGCAGTTTATGCATTTTTTTTTCAATCTATCAGCATCGATTGATGTTCATTTTTTAGTTTTAAACCCAAGTCAAATATATTGGGGTGATGCATTAACTGACAAACAGATTACAATTTTTGAACAGCGCAGCAGTTTCTCTGATATAAAAACGGAATTTGATATTAACCCACTGTTGAGAAATTTTGGACAACAGGGAAAGGAATTTATCGATGCCATTCTTCAGAAAGAACATATACAAATTGACGCGTTTGAATCAATAGATTCGCCAACGCGGTCATTATTGCAATCCATCCAGCAAGATATTCTAGAGGGTACTCGTTGTCGAGCAATTGAAATAGACGACTCCGTTATGTTTCATGCTTGTCATAGTGCAGTTAGAGAACTGCAAGTGCTCAAAGAAAGGTTGTTGCACGCCTTACACAATGATAATGAACTTCAACTCGATGAAATTTTGGTACTGACACCAAATATTGAGGACTACGCACCATTTATTGAGACAATATTCTCACACCCTGACAATCCAGCTTTGCATTTGCCTGTAAGTATTTCAGATCGAAAACCTATCGAAAGCGATCCTGAAGTAAAGAGTTTTCTTTGTGTATTATCGCTTGTGAATAGCCGATTCGAAGTGGAGGAGGTATTTGCACCACTTTCAAGCGATGAACTAAAACGATCATTTGATTTTCAAAGCGATGATATTACGTTGGTTCAGCAATGGCTCAGAACAGCCGCTGTTTCTTGGGGAAAAGATGCATCGCATAAACAGAGCGTTGTCGATGCTGAGAATGTAAACGAAAAACACACCTGGAAAAGTGCAATACAACGCATTGTGATCGGTATGTGCAATCCACAACAGCGCTTTGTTGCAGATAGTGTTGCGTTGAGCGATGTGGTAGAAGGTCAGCAACAAAAAGTACTAGGCAGCTTCATTCACTATTTGGATTGGCTTATTCAGCTTGAACAAAGCGCGAAAGAGGTAAACTCCATTGATAGCTACGCTATGTTGGTTACGCGTATCGCTCAACAGTATCGTCATAGCAGCCATAAACGCAAAACTCTTGGTATTTCATTGATTGAAGAGTCAATGACTCGATTTACAGACACCTTTCTTTTGTCACAAGAGAACATCTCATTATCATTTCGTTCTATTCATAGTGCGTTTCAGCAATCCTTATCTTTGCCTGAGACTAAGGCAAAGTATCTTCTTGGCAAAATAACCTTTTGCTCTATGATACCGATGCGTTCAGTACCGTTCAAAGTTATTGCTATATTGGGCTTGAATCAAGATAGCTTTCCTCGTAAATCCATTAAATCAGAACTGAATTTAATGGATAAGACACCCCGAAGGAAAGGTGACAGATCAAGAAAAAATGATGATCGATATTTATTCTTAGAAGCCATACTGTCAGCCAGAAGAAGTCTTCATCTAAGCTACCAAGATAGAAATATAAAAGACAATAGCGACCGCTCTCCCAGCAGCGTATTGTCAGAACTTATCAATTTCATCGAAAACGGGACGTCACCTTTAAAAATATCGATTAATTCACATCCGCTATATCCATTTGATGCATCTAATTACACGGTAACACCAGAGAACACGCCTTCAATAGACAATCAGCCTACTGGATACCAAAGTAAGTTACCGGCAACCAGCCCAAACTACGATGACGCATGGTTCAAAATAGCGACAACGCTTTCAAGTCAGTCTGATGAAAGCCTCAAGACGCCAATTAATAAACCGTTCAAACCGCCGCAGTTTGTCAATAAACAGCATTTCGATTTAACTGACTTAACTGATTTTTATCTGAATCCTTTAAGAGGCATTATGCGGGAATGCTATGCTGTAAAGTATCCAGTTTTTTTTGATGATAGTTATGAACAGCCTTTTTCAATGACAAATGCAGATAAACGAAAACTTCGTCGCACACTCTTTGAACTGAATAAACAGGAAGTTTCAGAGACTACATTTAATGCGTATAAACAGCAGTTTGTTGAAAGTGGTGATTATGCGGACCTGACATCAATGGACATATATTTCGAATGTCAAAAAGACCTCATGTGCGAATTGTATCAATACAGTAAACCACATAAGACCCTCAGTGATACGCTACATATTGCAGACAGTGATATTCGCTTCAACGTTGATATTGATAAAGAAGGCCGTGTCGTCATGTATTCACTTGATGATACAGTGGGTTTTCGAGATTTGGTAAGGCTTAGGTTTGCGACACTACTATGTGCAAACTGTCTTATACCAAACGAGACTAGTGACGTTTCAGGCATTATGTATTTTGCAAGGGATAACATAAAAACCCCAACGATAAAACAAGTTGAGATAACGCTCAATGTAGAAACTTGCGTGACGCAAATTACAAAATTGATTGATACATACAACTCTCTTGTAAGCCACCCAAGACTACTCCATCCAATAGTTGCACAGGATTTATTCTCGTTGATTACTGAGCATGGTAAAGATGCTGAGCAAGTACAAGCGTATTGGAATAAGCTATCGCAACCCAGAGATGAGGTAAATCGCGTGGGGATGGCAAATGATCAGCACTATCAGTTTTTGTTTCCATCACATCCTAAGTTTGATGAAGAGGCATATCAACACTACAAAAACACTTACTTTACGATTTTAGATGGTATGCGTTGAATATTTTAGATCCAGCCGATATTGCGTTAACAGGAAGACACTTAATAGAAGCAAGCGCAGGCACAGGTAAAACATTTAACATTACACGCATTTATTTGCGCGCGTTGCTCGAAAAAGAACGAAATGTCCAAAGTATCCTGGTTCTGACGTTTACTGAAGCTGCCACTGATGAGTTAAAACAACGAATAGCAGAATATATACAGTATGCTGTTGAATTTTGGTGGGATACGGATGATGAGTTTCTGGTAAATATCCAGCAACGCATCGACAAACAACATGGATATAATCTGCTGAAGCTCGCTCTCGTAGATATGGACGAGGCAGCGATATTTACGATACATGGCTTTTGCCAACGTCTATTAACGCAATATTCAACAAGTTTTGGTTATTCTAGTGACGCTGAGGTCGTCATCGACGTAAGAAGTGCATTATTAAATTTTATTAGTGATAGTTTGATCAGGTGGCGAGCCGACAATGCGTTTTTTGAACAGTTAGAGATAAATGGGCTTGCGACGCCGGAAGCAGTTCTTCACCAGTTTCACGACTTGTTTTTCAAAAAAGCAGATGTTGAGGTTGTCAATGCGACTGAACTTTGTGCAGAGTTGAAAACCGCTACCGTTGATCATTGGCATACCTCGATAGCGTTGCGGCAGCAGGCAGCAGCTTTCATCAATCGCAATAAACGTCTCTTTCTAGACGGACTAGCGCAAACGAAAAAAAATGAAGAAACAATTTTTCAGCAGCTCGAAGAACTGACACTGTGGTTAACGGCAGATGAAAACTCGTTTTTTGAAGAGAATACATCGATGTTTGCAGACGCGGTAACTGATGCGGACAATAAAAAGGCTGAAAAATGTATCATTCATCCACTGTTAAACACACTTTTTGAGACGCGTAAAAAAAAGTATCAACAAGACTTTGCAGCGCAGCTTACTCAAATCTATAAACCTTTAAAAACAACCTTATTGTCAGGTCTAAGGGCTGACGGTTCCGTCATTTTAAATCAAAGTAACAAGCTACCTATTTACAGTCGTATAGCGACTGAAGTTTTATCCATCAAAAAGCAGCTAAGTCGATATCTTGACGAACATAAACGCATCAGTTTTGACTACATGATAGAGAAAGTAGCCAGTATCTTGATGCACGACAAAAGTAGCGATTTGCTGATCAGTGCGATCGGTCAACAGTTCCCAATGGCAATGATTGACGAGTTTCAGGACACTGACGCCCAGCAATATGGCATTATTGATAGTTTGTTTCCACCTGGCTCGAAGGATAAAAGCCTCATCCTTATTGGCGACCCTAAACAAGCAATTTATGCGTTTAGAGGAGGGGACATTTTCACGTACATTAACGCAAAATCTTCGGCGGACACAGCGCTGACAATGGATGTCAACTGGCGTTCTTCGTTTCCAATGATTAATGCTGTAAATAGCCTTTTTAAGAATGTTCTGCACAATGATCTTGGACCAACGATTCAATTTCAATCTGTCTCAGGTTCAAAACAAAGCAAAGCAGAACAACGTCCACTTTTAAATACACTAAACAAATCTCGTGTTGACGATGCGTTGCATTTTGTTTTCTCAAACAATAATGAGATCGCCCGCACAGCGGCTGATGAGTATAGCCAGAAAATCACACTCATCCATTGGATGGCAGGCGAAATTATCGCGTTGCTGAACCAATACGTTTTTGAAAATGCAGAAGATGAAACCACTCAACCACTGCAACCAAAAGACATCGCGATCCTCGTACGGACGGGTTACGAGGCGTCGCTGATTCGACATGAATTCAAAAAATACAACCTAGAAACGGTTTACTTGAGCGAACGTACGCCATTGTTTTCAACGTCTCAGGCGAGAGACTTGCTGTTGGTGCTCGATGCAATTCTGAATATAGAGGTAGCTGAAAAATTGCGCGCTGGGATAGCAACGGGCTTGTTTCGTACCAACGAGATTAACGACGTCGATCAAATTTTACTCGATGACAGCCACAAAGACTGGCAACACATAATTCGTCACATCGTGTACTTAAAGTCGATATGGTTTTCTAACGGCTTGTATGCACTTGTGTGCAGCATTATGAGGACGTCAACGCCGCCAGCACAGCAAGTAGAGAGGACATACGCCAATTTGATTCACTTGGCTGAAGAGCTCGCGCAACTTGAGATCACAGTTGAAGATCCATTTGAACAATACAAATGGCTAAAACACCAAATCACTCATGCAGATACCAGTTCTGTCGAACTGAGGTTGGAATCAGATAAAGCGTTAATCAAAATTGTAACGATGCACAAAGCGAAAGGACTGGAATACCCGGTTGTTTTTGTGCCATTTGCGAACACCGGGGCACGGTTTTCCAAGCAATCAATTTATCCGCACCACGATAAAAACAATCATTTGAAAATAACGTTAGGGTATTCCAAGGATGCTGCAGAGAGAGCAAAAGCGGAATATCTTTCAGAAAATATGAGATTGCTTTATGTCGCATTAACCCGGTCGCTATATCGTTGTTATTTGGGAATATTGGTGAGTAACAACGCCTCAACGAGCTCGTTGAACAGGTTATTAAGTCTAGAAAAACTTAATAATGAAGTCGAGGGCAATGCTTTCATTGGGAAATATGAACAGGCTATCACGCTTAAATGTTCTGAAGCCAAACCGAATATTGTTATGACAAAAGCGACGATTGAAGAGGGGGGTAAATATTCACCGGCCGCGCTGCAAAGCGTCTTATCATTCAAGACAGCCTCTAGAAAGGTTAATCCAACATGGCAGATGAGTTCTTTTAGCAGAATGAGTCTGCATTCAGAATCCAGTGTCATTTTGCATAGGGAAAATGAGCTTGAACAGCCTAACGACATTACCCAAATTTATAATGAACAACGAGAACGCCCTGCATTACAAACCTTACATAAGGGACCCCATGAAGCATTAGCTAAATCAACGGAACACTTGAGGTTTGCTTTGCAACCTGGGGCTACGAGCGGAAATTTATTGCATGATATGTTAGAGAATTTGAATTTCAGCTCACCTAATTACACTGAGGCATGGGAGCAGGTAAAAAATCGCCACACTTGGTTTGGCGAAAGCGATTTGACAGAATTGGCACACTGGCTTGATACATGTCTTGAAACACCAATTTTATCGAATGCCTGTTCGTTAGGTCAGCTGAAACCCACAGACGTGTTAAAAGAACCAGGGTTTTATATGCCATCATTGCCGATGGATAGTCTTGACGTTACTCGCATGCTGGTAACACATAGGCAGAAAGTATCGTCAATCTACAGTACTGACACGCTCGTAACACCGCAGTTTAGCAATCAACAAAGTAACATGATTGTGCAGGGGTTCGTCGACCTTATCTTTCTATTTGATGACAAGTATTATGTAGTTGACTATAAATCGAGTTTTCTCGGAAATTCATTTGCCGACTATTCAAAGCAAAACATGTGGGAAAATATTCAATCACACAGTTATGATTTGCAATATCACCTTTATGCATTGGCATTGCATCGCTTATTAGGTCAAAGAATTAACAATTATACCCCTGATGTTCATCTCGGCGGTGTTATTTATCTGTATCTCAGAGGAATGCATCCAGAGCATCGAGGAACCGGTGTATTTTTTGTTCCTGTAAGTGCGTTATGCCTTGATGAATTGAACAGTTTAATGGATGACAATGAATAAGGTCGCTTCAATATTTGTCAGTAAATATTGTCCTTACGAATCAATTGAACACATGTCTTTGCGATGCAGCGATGTGCTTGCGATTGATTTTTATGCAGCTAATCAAATAGTGCTTACGCTGATCGATTATCAGCAAAACTCGTTAGATGAATCCGAGGCAGAATTAGTATTCCATATATTGATGATGCTGTTCTATTTGCAGCGTCACGGCAGCAGTTGCCTGCATTTGTCTTCAATTGAAGATGCAGTGATGTGGCGGCAGTTCGATACCAATGAGCAACTAACGCATGCTGGATATCCGTTCCCTGAAAAAGAAAAAATGCATCAGGTGCTAAAGCGCTTTTTTGCGAAAACACCTTCGCTAGCATCACTTGTATATAAAGACTATTGCCTATATACGAGTCGATACTATGAGTACGAAAAAAGCATCGTCAAAAGAATTCATGACACCTATGCGAACTCAAGATTTGAGCAGCAAAATACGCAACAGTTATCAGACAATCTTTCGCTGTTTTGGGCGCAATTATTCCAACATGAAAAACACAATATAACCATCCAACAACGTGCTATCCTCAATGCAATCTTTAGCGATTTTAGCGTTATTACCGGAGGGGCTGGCACAGGAAAAACCTACACTGTCGCGCGTTTGTTATTGTGTATTCTTTCGCTTTATACAATTCGGCCATCAGAAATACTGTTGATAGCGCCAACCGGAAAAGCGGCTAATCGACTTCAAGAGTCATTAAATGATGAGCTTGATGAACTGCAAAAACTTGGCATAGAACCTTCGCTTTTAGGGACATTGCGTCTTGCTAACCCACAAACTGTGCACAAAGCAATTGGCATAAACCCCGTAACGAGTAAATCCGCATTCAATGAAGGTAATAAGCTCCCCGTAAAGCTGGTCATTATTGATGAAATGTCAATGCTCGACATTGCGACCATGGCTAAATTGATTGCTGCCATCCCTTTGATGAGTAAACTTGTGTTAATCGGTGATCCTTATCAGTTACCGTCAGTGAATATCGGTTCTCTTCTTGCAGAATTGATAACGTGCTTTAACGAAGTAGCGCCTTCAAAAACGCACACATTTAGCACATACGTATCGTTTATTGAAAATGAACGCAAGAAAAGCATTACAGAAAACCAATGCCTAAAAACAACGCTCCTCACAAATTTCCGCTCAAAAACTAATCTTAGTAAGATTGCACAAAGCGTTCTTAACGCTGATATTTCTGCAATATCTAGTCAGCAAAGCGATAACTTTAGAATAACGCCAATAAACGAATCGGTCAGCGCATCAGAAAACACAAATGCAATAATAAAAAAATGGATTGTGCCTAGGTATCAGCGTATTCAGGATAGCGAAAACATTACGCTTGCATGGGAGTATCTGAAAGACTACGTGTTCTTATCGCCATATCGTAACGGCGCGCTGGGTGTGGATGCGATTAATCAAAAAGTGCATTCTTTGCTAAATGGCCACGACAGCCTTGATTTATTTTCGCGCGGAACCCCCATTATTATTGGTCAAAATGATTACAGACAATCACTGTTTAATGGCGATGTTGGATTAATCTGGCCGGACAATAGCGGTGAATTACACGCTTGGTTTAAAATGGCAGGTAAAGTAGAACGTAGCAATCAAGAAACTTATCGCGTCTTGCCATTACAGACACTACCAAAATGCTCCATGGCCTATGCATTGACCATCCATAAGACGCAAGGGTCAGAATACCGAAGTGTGGATATTCTTTTGGCAAAAAACGATGAGAATTTTTTATCAAACGAACTTGTGTATACAGCTGTGACAAGGGCCAAGGAGCAGGTCAATATTTTTACGTCACTAGATATTCTACGCGCAGCTATCAATAAGAGAATTATGAGGACAAGCGGGATACAGCGTCAGCTCATACGTAGTCGCTGACATGGTCGCGAGCGAATCTGAATTTAAGGAGTTTTTTGCTGCTGCCCATTTCAATATCGATTTCGATAAGCTCTGCAGGCCGTCTAAGCACGAGCATGTTGTGCTTTACGTCAAAATAGTTGCTCGCATCAACGTACTTTTTTTCTTTGTTAACGCAACCAAACTTACTAAGAGAAATATAGTTTAACCAACCGATCACAGTGTTAGCAGGCAGCATTTTTCCCTGACGCGCCAACAACTCGTTGTCGATTGTCACATGGTGGCCAAAGATTGGTTTATCGCCAATTGCTACATCCGTATCATCATCAACTAACAAATAAATCTCCACAAGCTCTTTGTGATGATAATCAAGTATGTTTTCCGTCAGTGTTTGATGCATTGCATACTCATCGCTGTTATATGTATCTAATGTTAATACTAGTGGAATCTACCTAAAAGATGGATGACCCAGATCAATGAATCATTCCTTTGCGCTAAATAACTCTGCTATAGCGCATTTGATGCATAGGTTGAGCTAAATATTGGTCAAAACTCATACAAATGTTGCGAACGATGAGTCGACCTCTGTCGTGCACTATAATTTTTTCTGCATTATCGGTAAGTAGCTTATCCTGCTGCATGCTTTCTAGCGTCTCTAACTCACTCTGGAAGTACGTGTCAAAGTCAATGCTATGTTTTTTACCAAATTTCGTTTTATCGACTTCAAAATTACACATAAGCGTGTGGATAAGATCGCGCCTGATAACATCATCTTGATTTAACACAACACCTTTGACTATTGGCAATGTGTTTTGATCCAACATTGCATAATAGTCATTTAACGACTTAGCGTTTTGTTGGTAGATGTGGCCAATGCTTGAAATCGAAGAGCAGCCAAAGCCAATACATGCATTGGCAATGCCTGTCGTATAGCCTTGGAAATTTCTATATAGCGTCTTATTGCGATGCGCAATACTGAGTTTGTCATCGGTTTTGGCAAAATGATCCATACCAATAAATTCGTAGCCGAGCGCATTCATGAATGCAATGGCTTGTCGGAACAACGCGAATTTTGCTGTTGCCGACGGTAGCCAATCATCTTTTATCTTTCGCTGAGCTGCAAACATCTGAGGCATATGCGCATAGCTGAAAAGTGAAACTCTGTCTGGAGAAATATCTTCTACAAGCTGCAGTGTTTCTTCAAAGGTCGATTCGTTTTGGTGTGGTAATCCATAAATCAAATCCAGGTTTACTGAATCAAAACCTAGCTTTTTGGCATGCGCAATCAGTTTTTTGATATGCGCACTGTCTTGCGTTCGATTAATCGCTTCTTGAACTTTATGATTGGCATCTTGGATGCCAAAACTCACACGCGTAAATCCCAACGCATAAAGCCGCGTCAAATAATCCAGTGTTACAGTTCTAGGGTCAAGCTCAATAGAGAACTCTGCATTATCTGCAAAAGTGAAATATGCGTTTAACATGTCTTTGAGACGTTTCATTTGTGCAATGGTCAAAAAGTTGGGCGTACCACCTCCCAAATGCACATCTTTAATTGTACAGCCTTTTAAGGAAGAAGATTTCAGCAAGAATTCTTTGTGCAAATAATCCAAATACAAGTCCGCTTTATCGTGATGGCGCGTGACTATTTTGTTGCAACCACAGTAGTAACAGAGCTTATGGCAAAACGGGATATGAATATAAATTGATACTGAGTCGGCATTTTCACTATTGGCTAGTAGCTCATATGCAACGTCGTCTTCGTTGTTATTATAATTTTCGGTAAACGCAACTGCCGTAGGGTATGACGTATATCGCGGACCTGATGTATTGTATTTTTGAAGTATGTGTTTATCAAAATAGTCGTCCAATGCCAACGGACGTGCAGTATCAACAGCCATATTGTGATCAGCCTTAAAGGAGGTTTGCTCAAAAACGATTCAATAAAAGTGCGTTGATTATTCTCGATATCGTTGGGTTCGTTATTGATCGAGATTAAAGTTGGGACATATTTTTCAGTGATATGCCTGTATCACGAGGTTTTAGTGCTATTTTGCTTACAAAAACGTAACATTATTATCAATAATAAACCTCATATGATAAATGATAACGCATGGCAGAATTATTTTTGGTCAGACATGGTCAAGCTTCTTTAGGTACTGATAACTACGATCAGTTGAGTGATAAAGGAAGCCGCCAAGCGGCTATATTAGCTGAGTATTTCACTGACAATAATATCGTCTTTGACCAATATATTTCAGGCGCTATGCAACGACACAAACAAACCATATCTCCTATCGTCGACACTTCGAAAACAGTCATTGACCATGGCTGGAATGAATTTGATTTTGAAGCGGTTATTGGAGCCTACGTCACCGAGTTTGATAAAACCCATGAATTGGAATCTGGGAACAAAAAGGTGATTTATAAATTGTTAAAAGAAGCCATGCTTCAATGGTCACAATGCAATATAAAACAATCATTACCAGAAACCTGGGTTGAATTTAACAACCGAGTTTCAAATGCGGCTTCAACAATAAGGTTGTCAAATGCAAAAAGAGTGTTAGTGAGCAGCTCTGGCGGTGCAATAGCTGCGTTTATAGGCTCAATTCTCAATCTGACACCGTCGCATGTTATTAATCTGAATTTGCAAATTCGCAATGCCAGTATTCACCGATTCTTTTTCAATGAAAATGGCTTCCAGCTGAGCGAATTTAATTCAGTACCGCATTTTTCATCTGCAGAGTTAAAAGAATTTATAACCTATAGCTAAATTAGGATATCGCCCATGAATTTTGAATTTAATCAAACCACACAAACGCTCATAAAGTCAGTTGAAGATTTTATGCAGCAGCATATTTATCCTAATGACCAGATTTATCGAGAACAATTGCTTACATCAACAAATAAATGGCAGACACCTGATTTAATGTCGGATTTGAAAGAAAAAGCTAAATCCGCTGGGCTGTGGAATTTATTTTTACCCAAAGAGTATTTGCCCCACGGCGCAGGTTTAACCAATCTTGAATATGCGCCCTTGTGCGAACTAATGGGACGAGTGTTGTGGAGCGGTGAAGTGTTTAATTGCAGTGCGCCTGATACTGGGAATATGGAGGTATTAGCAAAATATGGCACTGACGCGCAAAAAGAACAATGGTTAACGCCGTTGCTTAATGGTGATATTCGTTCAGCGTTTGCCATGACAGAACCCGCAGTTGCCTCCTCAGACGCTACCAATATAGAAACGAATATTCAAAGGGAAGGCGACAACTACGTGATTAACGGGCGCAAATGGTACACCAGTGGTGCGATGAATGCCTCCTGTAAAATACTCATTGTTATGGGGAAAACCGATCCGAGTGCACCCAAACACCAACAGCAATCGCAGATTTTAGTGCCTTTGGATACGCCGGGAGTAAGTGTTGTCAGACCCTTGGCAGCAATGGGGTTTTATGATGAACCTATTGGTCATGCCGAAGTTCTATTTGATAACGTTGTTGTGCCGTCTACTAATATGATTCTTGGCGAAGGGCGGGGGTTCGAAATTGCCCAAGGCCGACTAGGCCCCGGACGTATTCACCACTGTATGCGATTAATTGGTTGCGCGCAACGCGCGCTTGAGATGGCCTGTGAGCGCGTAAATGAGCGCGTCGCCTTTGGGCTGCCGCTGGCTAAAAAACAATCGGTAAGAGAGTCCATTGCCACCATGTATTGTAATATTGAACAAGCAAGATTGTTGACATTTAAAGCGGCTGACCAGATGGATATCTATGGGAATAAGGTTGCAAAAAACATGATTGCAGCTATAAAAATCATTGCACCTAAAATGGCGTGTGAAGTTATTGACGAGGCGATACAAATGCATGGCGCATTAGGCACATCTCAAGATACAGAACTGTCAGCACTTTATGCTTATGCCAGAACGATAAGATTAGCGGATGGGCCAGATCAAGTGCATATGATGCAGTTAGGGCGCAATGTGATCGCGCAAAATACGAGGACAGAATAAATGAAAGCAATTGTTTGTCATGACTTCGCCCCTATCGAAGACTTAACATACGAAGATATTGAAACGCCTGTAGCAAACCACGGTGAAGTTGTTGTTGATGTTCAAGCAGCAGGGGTTAATTTCCCCGATGGCTTGCTAGTGCAAGGGCTTTATCAAATGAAACCTGAGCTTCCTTTTGTGCCCGGTGGTGAGATTTGCGGCATAGTTAGCAGTATCGGGGAAGGCGTTTCAACGGTAACAGCTGGGCAAAGAGTGATAGGGCTTTGTCAGCTTGGGGGGTTTGCTGAACAAGTCGTTTTGCCTGCCAGCCATGTGATGACCGTACCTGAGCAAATTCCTTCCGATGAGGCCGCTGCGCTGACAACTGCCCATGCGACAGCACATCACGCCTTAAAACAAAGAGCGAAACTCAAATCAAATGAGACGGTATTAGTGACAGGTGCCTCAGGTGGAACAGGACTGGCTGCCGTACAAATTGCAAAAGCGATGGGAGCCACTGTAATTGCCGCGTGTTCATCAAACGAAAAATGTGCGTTAGCGAAAGAGCACGGCGCAGATATTCTCGTGAATTACAATGAAAATGATCTCAAAGACGCCGTTAAAGACTTAACCAAAGGCAAAGGTGTAGACGTTGTTTATGAATGTGTAGGTGGCGATGTTTTTGCTGCATGCACAAGGGTAATAGCATGGGCGGGTCGACTATTGGTAATTGGGTTTGCGAGTGGCCATATCCCCAAATTCCCAGTCAATCTTGCGTTGGTTAAGGGGTATTCCGTCGTTGGTGTGTTTTGGGGGGCTTTTGTCAAACATGAACCGAAAGCATTTTATGAAAATATGCACGAGCTGCTCACGTGGTATGTAAAAGGAGTTGTTCGCGTCCACGTGGATAAGCGTTTTGCGCTTGAAGATACTGTAGAAGCGCTTGATTATGTTGGTCAGCGAAAAGTAAAAGGCAAAGTTGTAGTTCTACCCTGATAAAAAAATGGCCCCTGGGGGAGGGGCCATAAAATGGCAAAGTTGCCTCTGCCTACCATGTTGAACTGGTTCAATGCACTTCGTTTTCATCTATTGCAGATGGCTTATTCGCCTCTGAAAACGCGAGTGCTGGAAACTTTCTAAATATCTGATTTTGTTTTATCACATAGCGCTCTTCTGCCTTTGTGTTTTGTGACTCACGTGTATAAAAATCTTTCATTGTTCGATACATGTTTTGTGAAGACATCAACGCGACCGTATTATCCGATATGATGGTACTGTCATCGTTGTGTCTACTGATATCTAATTCAGACTGACCAACGACTGCACTTTCCTCAGCCATTACACTAAGCATTGTCAACGTAAAAATAATCTTTATCACAAACGTGTTCCGTAAAATCGATGGATGAATAATAGCGTGGCGGTTCGTCTTTTGATAACACAGCGTCGATACATTGGTATCTGAATCTATAATTAAAGTCGGCGATACGTGAGGATTTTTTAGGGTGTAATTGGCGCTTACTGTAATTAGCTAACGAGACTTGCCCAAGTTTATGATGATGTCAGATAACGCATTTGCACAGTCTTCTTGTAAAAAGTGACCGCCACCTTTGAGCGTTTGATGAGGTTGGTCTTTTGCACCGGGAATAAGTTTTTGAAATACTTTGTCACCTCCATGCGTTACAGGATCACTGTCACTAAAGGCGGTAATAAATGGCTTGTTAAAGGTAGACAGGTTTTTCCAAGCGATTCTATTGTTTTCAGATTCAACATTATCCGGCGATGTGGGTACCAGCAGAGGAAAGGCTCTTGCACCTGCTTTATACTCTTCACTAGGAAATGGCGCATTATAGGCGTTAACAACCTCAGATATTAAAGGTGTGCAAGTAGCACCTTGAATAATCTTGCCAATATTAAATTCCTTATCGTGTCGAGCAAAATTCTGCCATTTTAAGAATGCATCAGGAACCTCGTGATCGCCCGTTGGCAGCATTGTATTTGCAGCAACGACGGCCCTGAACTTTTCTTGATGAGCTGCGACAAGTCTCAATCCAAGTAAACCGCCCCAATCCTGACAAAAAAGGATGATATCCTTCATGGATAGAGCGCTTACTAGCGCTTCCAACCACCTGATGTGTTTGTCATAAGAATAATCTTCAATCCGGGTAAGTTTACTCGATTTTCCAAACCCGATCAGATCAGGCGCGATTACTCTAAATCCGTGTTGAGCGATAGCGGTAATCATATTTCGATAAAGATAAGACCAGGTGGGTTCACCATGAAGCAGCAGAACGATTGGATTCGTAATGCTGCCATAATCAACGTAGTGCATTTTTAAAGGCCCGTCTTCTGTAGATGCAACCTCGCAAAAGTTCGGTTGAAAACTGTAACCTGGAAGGAGGTCAAAGGCGTCTTTAGGTGTCTCAACTATGGCCATGAGTATGGATGTGTATCTATGAATCAATGTAAACAATTCATTAACATTATATTAAAGTTTATATTATGACAATGCTCGTTGATTGGTTTTAGTGAATTAATATTCACAAAGTGCACCAATACACTCAATAGCATTTAGAACCAAGACAGCTCATTTGCACAAATTCCGCATAAACTGCTCCGAATAAAGAACACAGAAGTTTATTACGCAACAATTATTCCTCGTGGTTATAGAGTTCTATTTAACCAATAAATTGGGATTATATGGTTGGCGCGATTAACATTTGTTTATCAACTATATTCACAAAAAAAGTTAAATGGGCCAAATAAACTTATCTATATCGACGAAACTCATTGATGATATCGCTATTGTAGATATACACAATGCGCCGGTGAATGCGCTGTCAAAAGATGTTCGAATAGGGCTTATGGAAGCGATATCACAATCGATTAAAAATCCCGAGGTCAATGCCATTCTTCTCAGCAGCCAACTTTCTATATTTAGTGCTGGTGCTGATATTTCTGAATTCTCATCAGGGGATTTGACGCCTGTACTACCAGATGTTTTACATCTGATCGAATCATCATCCAAGCCAGTTGTTGCGCTCGTGAATGGTGGCGCTTTTGGCGGTGGACTGGAGCTCGCGTTGGCATGCCATTATAGAGTGTCGTTTACATCTGCTCGGGTAGGCTTGCCGGAAGTGCATCTCGGTATTTTACCAGGTGCTGGTGGAACACAGAGATTACCACGCCTCGTTGGCGCTAAAATCGCGCTTGATATGATTGTAAGTGGACGTCCAAACGCCGCAGATTCGTTGGAAGGATTATTTGATCTTGTTATAGAGCATAGCGAAGATGCGATGACAGAGGTCGCAGCGTTTGTGCAATCTATAAAAAATGAGCCAATTCCGCGAGTATCCGATATCCCACTTTCAATGGACGATGCTTTAGAGCAATTGTTTAATGATTACGCTGACAATATTAAAAAACGCTCACGTGGTTTTTTTGCGCCTCTTAAGTGCATAGAAGCAGTTAAACACGGATATACATCGTCCTTTGACGATGGATTAAATGCTGAAAAAGCGCTTTTCATGCAGTGCATGCAAACACCTCAAGCGCGTGCGCAACAGTACTTCTTTTTTGCAGAGCGTAGTGCCAGTCACATTATTGGTCTTCCGAAGGACACATCAACGCGAGTCATTGCATCGGTGGGTGTCATTGGCGCCGGTACTATGGGTGGGGGCATCGCGATGAATTTTGCGAATGTTGGTATACCCGTTACATTACTTGAACAGCGGCAAGATGCGCTGGACAAGGGGCTAGCACTGATTCGAAAAAACTACGAAAACTCTGCAAAGAAGGGCAAGTTAACAGCCGAGCAAGTGGAACATAGAATGTCACTTTTGGAGGGCTCAACGGACTACGATTCGCTCTCAGACGTTGATTTGGTGATTGAAGCAGTTTTTGAGAAACTCGATGTGAAACAAGCTGTATTTAAGCAGCTCGACAAGGTTTGCAAGCAAGGTGCGATCCTCGCAACAAATACATCAACGTTAGATATCAACCTTATCGCACAAGCAACCGATAGGCCCAGTGATGTCATTGGCCTGCACTTCTTTTCTCCGGCAAATGTAATGAAATTGCTCGAGGTGGTGCGAGCTGATGAAACGTCAAACGACGTAATTGCGACGGCAATGAAGCTTGCAAAGACAATAAAGAAGGTGGGCGTAATCGTCAAAGTGTGTTTTGGCTTCGTCGGTAACCGCATGATAGAAGTGTATGCACGTGAGGCTAACAGACTGCTATTAGAGGGGGCAACTCCGGAGCAAGTGGATAAAGTAATCTTTGATTACGGGTTTCCCATGGGGCCATTCACGATGGGCGATATGGCAGGTTTGGACATAGGTTATTTTGTTAGAGAGTCGCGCAGGGAGTTTATCGCGCATGACCCCTCTTACTGCATTGTTGCTGACCAACTAGTTGAACAGGGGCGGGTTGGTTTGAAGGTAGGTAAAGGTGCTTATTTGTACGAACAGGGAAGCAGAAAACCTGTACCAGACCCTGAAGTTATTAGAATTGCCGAACAAAAAGCAAAGGAACTTGGCATAACACGCCGCCCAAGCGACGAGATTAGCGAGCAAGAAATAATTGAGCGTTGCATTTACCCGTTAGTTAACGAGGGTGCTGAGATACTCGCCGAGGGTATTGCGCAACGCGCAAGTGATATCGATGTCATTTATGTGTATGGCTATGGTTACCCTGTCTATAGAGGTGGACCTATGCAATACGCAGATGAGATTGGCTTATCTCACATTCTTCAAAGATTACAACATTATCAAGAGACACTTGGCGAATACGGTAAGGCATGGTTCACCCCTTCAGAAATGTTGGTACAGCTTGTCAAAGATTCAAAAACGTTTGCAAGCATAGATAAAGAATGAATAGGACACAAAGTAAACTAAACGCCAAATGTATTGGCCGTGCTAGATAAAATAGAGGTTTAACGTCGTTATGCAAAATTACAAAGCGCCACAGCGTGATACATGGTTTGTCACACAAGAAGTTCTTAACTTTGACGCACACTACAAGGCTCTTGGGTTTGAAGACACTTCCGAAGATCTGCTTCAGGCAATTTATGCTGAAGGAGCAAAATTTGCCGAAAATGAGTTGGCACCCATCAATCAAATTGGCGATCAAGTGGGGTGTAAATTTGAAAATGGAGTCGTGACGACACCACCAGGTTTTAAAGAGGCGTACAAAAATTACGTCGAAAACGGCTGGCCGTCAATGGCACACCCAGAAGAGTTTGGAGGTCAAGGACTGCCTTATTCTCTAGCGACTACGCTTGCCGAATATTTTTCAGGCGCAAATCATAGCTGGGCAATGTATCCAGGCCTAAGTCAAGGTTGCATGGAAACACTCAAAGCGCATGGTTCAGAAGAACAACAACAAACGTATTTACACAAACTGATTTCAGGAGAATGGACGGGCACTATGTGTCTGACAGAACCTCATTGCGGCTCCGACTTAGGGATGCTTAAGTGCAAGGCTGAGCCGCAGGAAGATGGCAGTTATGCCTTAAATGGCACAAAGATTTTTATTTCTGCAGGTGAGCATGATTTTGCAGACAACATTGTACACATCGTTATAGCCAGGCTGCCTGATGCACCAAAAGGTACCAAGGGTATCTCACTATTCATCGTACCTAAGTTCCTACCTGATGAAAACGGAGAACCTGGACAACGAAATTCCGTCTCATGCGGTTCAATCGAACACAAAATGGGTATTAAGGCAAGCGCTACTTGCGTGCTTAATTTTGATGGTGCAAAGGGTTTCTTAGTGGGTGAAGTAAACCGTGGCTTGAACTGTATGTTTACTTTTATGAATATGGCAAGAATTGGTACTGGCATGGAAGGGCTTGCAGCTACTGACGCAGCGTTTCAAGGTGCGCTGGCATACGCGAAAGATCGACTTCAGTTCCGCTCGCTTTCAGGTATCAAAAATGAAACTGGGCCGGCCGATCCAATTATCGTGCATCCAGACGTTAGGCGCATGTTGCTAACACAAAAATCTCTTGCTGAGGGCAAAAGGGCAATGAGCACCTACTGCATGAAGCTTGTCGATCAAACGCTTTATGCAACTGATGCAAGACTTAAAGAAGTTGCAGAGGCTAAACTTGCCTTGTTGACGCCAATAGTGAAAGCCTTTTTAACTGAAACTGCACAAGAAACCACAAGCTATGGTATGCAAGTGTATGGCGGCCATGGCTATGTAGCAGAATGGGGGATGGAGCAGTTAGCGCGAGATACACGTATTTGTACGATGTATGAAGGCACCACTGGGATCCAAGCGATCGACTTGCTAGCGCGTAAAATAATGGGCTCAAACGGCAGATTATTAAACGTTTTCGCGGATGAGATACGAAGCTATTGCCAAAACCTTCGCTCTAATCAACAGTTTAATGTATGGTCTAATTCAATCGAATCACATTTAGATGAGTGGCTACAACTCACTGATGAAATTGGTGAGCGGGCTGGTTCAAATCCTGATGAACTAGGCGCAGCAGCAGTAGATTACTTAATGTATTCAGGGTATATCGTGGTCGGATATTTTTGGCTGCAAATGGCCGTTGTTGCTCAAACCAAGCTGGATGAAGGCGCAGATGATCCTGATTTTTATCAGGCTAAGCTGCATACGGCGCAATTTTATTTTGACCGTATGTTAACGCGAACGCGTTCGTTAATATCTGCAATCTCCTCGGGTTCTGATAATTTAATGCAGTTAGACGAAGCATTATTTGGACTTTCTCAGTAAACAGATTGCAAGTATGCATTTACGTCATTTGATAGAGATAATGTAATGTTTGTTGAAAAGACGAGTAATATTTCAAATACCTCTATCAATTATATCGAAGCCGGTGCAGAGCATTCTCGTATGTTAGTGTTTTTGCATGGCTTTCCAGAAAACTGCTGGACGTGGGAGCGTTATCTCTCACATTTTAAAGAAGCGTTTCATGTTATTGCACCTGACCTTCCCGGTTACAATAAAAGCAAAGGCTTCATCGACGAAAAAGACTACTGTGTCACTAACGTTGTAAACGTAATGGCTGAGTTCATTGCCAGCGTGTCCAAGCAAAAGCAAATAACCTTGATAGGACATGATTGGGGTGGGGTGATTGCGTGGCCGCTCGCAGCATTTCATCAAAACCTATTTACGTCACTGGTCATATTGAATGCTGCACACCCTTCAACGTTCACGAGGGAAATGCTCTCTAATCCAAATCAGCAGAGTGCAAGTGACTACATAGCAGATCTTATCAGTGATAATGCATATGAAATTGTAAGTCAAAATAGCTTTGCCATGTTGAAGGCGCTGTATG
The DNA here is from genome assembly GCA_002340325.1 of Glaciecola sp. UBA2563. Taxonomy (GTDB): domain Bacteria; phylum Pseudomonadota; class Gammaproteobacteria; order Enterobacterales; family Alteromonadaceae; genus Glaciecola. Next base: position 59,111 of record DDLV01000151.1, read on the forward strand.
CTAAAGGATTCAAACATTTATCTCCTTTACTTCAAGATAAACTCATCTCTCAATGGTCGCACCCTGACAGCATGTTAAACGCATTCAAGTATTATCGACAAATGCCATTACTTCACACTGCGCGGACTACTTTAGGTGACGACGCAAAAATTCCAAGAGTCCATATCAAACTCAACACATTGGTGTTGTGGGGTTTGAAAGATACTGCTTTCGTGACGGAAGTGCTTGATGGAATGGAGAACTGGGTGGGAAATCTCACCCTTAAAACATATGCCAATGAGGACCATTGGCTGCATCATCGCAACGTAGAATCTGTTACAAAACACATCGAACTATTTTTAGCATCAACGCACGCTAGCATGAGCAACGCAAACTAATGCGTATTGTAATTTTGCGCAACGTCAGTAATTAATTCTCTCATCCATTTGTGAGCTGCATCTAAATCGGCACTCACATGCCAGTAAAGAAAATACTCAATAAGAGGAATTTCAAACGGTATTTCATACATGGCTAAATCATAGTGCTTTGCAAGGTGATACGGGATACAGGCGATCAGGTCGGTTTTTACTAATGTACTAGGGACGGTTAAAAAATGCTGTCCTCGCATAACGATCCTGCGTTTCAGACCAATACCGTCTAATGCAACGTCTATTGGACCAGCACCGCTTTTTCGCTGTGAGACATTGATATGTCCCACCTTTAAAAACGTCTCTAAATCCAACCCTTGTTTGAGCAACGGATGGTTCTTTCTCGCCAACGCAACAAATCTATCAGATGCAATTTTTAACTTTTTTAAATGAGGATCGGTAAATGTACTTGCATCGGCAAAAAAATCTAGATTTCCACTGGCCATTGCCGAGACAACGTGGCCCCTGCTCATCTCATAATTTGTAATAGTGAGTTTAGGCGCAGCGTCTTGAAGTCTTGAAATCAATCGAGGCATTATGCTGACTTCGAGGAGATCACGACTAGCAAAGTTAAACGATTTGGTTGAAGTTAACGGGTCAAATACGTGACTTTCCAATACGCTTTTTCGAAGCAAGCCAAGCGCATCGCGAGCAGGACCAATGATATTTTGCGCAACAGGCGTAGGCGTCATGCTGTGGCCGGTTCTCACAAACAGAGGGTCGTTTAGCATTTCTCTTAAACGCGCCAGACTATTACTCACCGCGGGTTGGGTTATGCACAACACATCCGCTGCTTTGGTTAAACTTCCAGCCGTGTAAATAGCATCAAATACGGCAAACAAATTTAAGTCAATCCTGTGAAGATTCATCTAACTACCTCTCCAATTGTTTTCATTAAGTTATAAAGTTGTTATTTTTTTATTTTAACTATAAATTAAACTAATAGAAAATCAATTCGTTTATATAACTTGTTAATAAGGAAAAATATGCTTATCCAATCACTTGTCGAAAATGTAGAGATTGTTCCGGATTACTGGTTGCACATTTCGCAGGAAAAAATAAACCAATTTGCGCTCGCGACAGAGGATGAACAATGGATACACATGGACGTAGAACGGTGCAAACAGGAAAGCCCATTTAAGACTACTATTGCGCATGGTTTCTTGACGATATCGCTTTTATCACAGGCATTTTCAAAACAAATTCAAATAGATCCCAGTTTTCAGACGTTGATAAATTACGGTATGGAAAAACTTAGATTTTTAGAGCCTGTCAGATCTGACGACCATATTCGATTTTGCTTTAGTTTGCTTGAAAGAGAAGTGAAGGAAAAAGGCGTATTGCATAAGTTTAACGTTCGTATAGAAATCAAGGAGCGCGAAGTGCCCGCTGCATTAGGGGTATTTATAGTAATGCTTATCGAATAAAAATGTCCATTGGGAAAAGGCAAATAATAAGTAATGTCATCACATCCCATCTATATCAACGCGTTTTCAAATCAAAATATCGCTAACGGCCCATTTTTTCTTTACCCGAATAACAACTATGTTACATAAAATTTACAAATTAACAGACCTTTACTAGGCTTAGGAGCGTACATCTGTCGCATATCAGGTGACACACAACAATAATATTGGGAAAGAAAAGATATGAAGTTTCTAACTAAAAAAACCGCTATAGCATCACTAGTGGCAGCACAGTTGGCAACACTACCAGCTGTGGTTTTCGCTCAGGACGCAGAAGAGGGCGCAAATGACGTCGAGCTTATTCTGGTGACAGGTAGTTTCGTAAGAAGAAGTGAAAATTATGAATCACCGTCACCACTGGCAGTCGTCGATAGTATTGCCATAGATTCTATTGGCGCTAAAAACATCGCTGATATCACGCAAACTCTCACAATAAATACAGGTGCTGAAAATTCACCTGATGCATTTACGCAAAACGCTACTGCAGGCACATCAAACATAAATTTAAGAGGCTTGGGAGTCGCATCGACACTGGTACTTCTAAACAACAGAAGGCAAGTGGTAAATGCGCAGCAAACAAATGACGGTCTCAATTTTGTTGATACCAGTTCATTGGTTCCCATGATTGCGATTGACCGAATGGAAATCATCAAAGATGGTGCTTCTGCATTATATGGTTCAGATGCAGTGGCGGGTGTTGTAAACTTCATAACAAAACGCAACTATGAAGGTGCCAAAATAACCGCGGACTATCAAGATGGTGCTCACGGCAACAACAAAGAATACATATTGCAAGGTCTATGGGGAGGCTCATTTGAAAAGGGAAGTATCATGGGAGCGGTCAGTTATACGAATCGCTCGCCGCTTTTCATAAGCGATAGGCGACTATCAAGGCCGATAGATGATTCATCTTCTCTCGGAAACCCGGGATCATTTTTTGGCGTACCCGGCTTTCCAGCATCAGCGCCTGTGATTGATCCAACTGGCTGTGAAGAATTTGGCGGAATTAGGCAGGTCATCCAACCTGTAGCGCCAGGTCTTGATGTAGGTCTCTGTCGTTATGACTTTGGGCCGGGATATTCATACGTGCCTGATGAATCTCGTGTTAATGCATATTTTAAAGCAGATTATGAGTTATCCTCCGAATTAACATGGTCGGCTGAATTCAGTTTTGCCCGTAACCGAGCAGAAAGAGGAGGCGCACCAAGCTTTCCCATTCTAACCGGTCCGGTGGTTCCAGCAACGCATCCGAATAATCCATTTGGTGCGCCTGTGGTGTTTTTTGGACGCGCAGAAGGTAATGGTTTTGTTGCAGACCCCGCCAATACAGAATCAGACACGTTCAGATTTAATACCGCAATTCAAGGAGAGCTCGAAAATGGATTTTGGGAAGTAAGTTATACTAATGCCACTAACGATTTTTCATTTTCTGTTGAAGATGTTATCGAGTCAGAGTTTTTACTCGCACTTAATGGTTTTGGCGGACAGGGTTGTGACCCTATTTCAGGTATGCCAGGCATGGGGCCGTGTGAGTACTTCAACCCGTTTGCAACGAGTTTTACTGTTGCGCCTAACTCACAGAACGTAATTGATTCATTCAGTGGGCTTCAAGTTATCGATTCTAATTCTGATTTGGAAGTTTTAGAGGCATTCGCTTCATTCGATGCGTTCGAACTGCCAGGTGGCGTTGCCGGTATTGCAGTGGGTGTGCAATATCGCGAAGAACATCTTTCACAAGATTATGACGCTTTATCCAATCAAGATGCATTTACCTTTGTCATTGGTAATCCGGATTTTAGCGATGGCTTAACAGTATGGGGTGCTTTTACTGAACTAGCGCTTCCTGTGACCGACGATTTAGACATTCAGTTAGCATTGCGTTTTGAGGATTACGGCGGTAGCGCAGGCAGTACAACTGATCCCAAGCTTGCATTTAACTACCGTGCAACTGAAGAGTTTTCACTACGAGGTTCAGTGAGTACATCCTTTAGAGCACCTTCAGTGTTTATGCAGTTTGGTGGTGCTACTTCTTTGCAACAACTAAGCGACCCACTTATTGGTGGTGCCGCTGCGTTTGCAGCAGTGAGAACATCGGGTAATGAAGAGCTTACTCCCGAAGAGTCTACAGCGTATAACTTAGGGTTTTCATTTGAGCCAATGGATGATCTGTCGGTAGAGATTGACTACTGGAGTTTTGAATTTGAAGATCTGATAATTCAAGAAAGTGCTCAAGCTATTCTCAATGCCAATCCTAGCGATACAACAAGAATCATTCGTGCTGGAGATCCAGTAAACGGACCTCTTGTTCAGGTGAACAACACTTATGTTAATGCGAGTTCGTTGGAGACAGCGGGTTTAGATGTAGTTGCAAGTTATAAAATAGAAACCGACCTCGGTGTATTTGTCCCAAACATTAATGCAACTTATATTGTCGATTATGAACTGGATGACCCTCAAGCGGGCGTCATTGATGGCGCTGGACGTCGAAACTTTACAAATATCGGAACTTCTTCGCCAGAGCTACGCGCTAATATTGGGCTGAGATGGTCAAACAGTTATTACTCTGCAAACATCTTTGCGCGTTATGTCAGTGCATATGACGATGACCAAAATTGCGCAGATCCTACTGATACACCTCCTGTCTGCGCGGCGTCTGGTCTTAGAGAAATTGATTCTCATGTGACCTTTGATGCGCAATTTAATATTGATATAGGTTCAATGTTAAATACTGAAACCAGTTATTTGTTAACGTTAGGTGGTATCAACATCACCGACGAAGATCCACCTCAAGTGTTTACGAATAGTGGCTTTGATTCAAGAGTACACGACCCAAGGGGGCAACAGCTATATGTAAGGTTAGCCGTCGAATTTTAATTTTGAGCTTGTTAATCGACCGCCTCGTAACTATGTAAGAGCACGAGGCGTTTTTTATTGAGGATACAAATCATGAAACAAGCACTTTCAGAATCTAGCATTCAGGAGAACCTGGATATACTTAATCAGCAAGCCGATTCACACTGGGAACTCAAGGACGGTAAATTAAGCAAAGAGTTTGTCTTTGGCAATTTTATTGAAGCGTTTTCATGGATGACGAAAGTAGCAATTTTTGCAGAAAAAAGTGACCATCATCCCGAGTGGTTCAATGTATACAACAAAGTAAAAGTCGAATTACAGACTCACGACGCGAATGGTATCACCGAATTAGATTTTTTGTTGGCAAATCAAATGGAAGCGTCGCAATAACAGTTTGTTTGATTATGGTATGAAATGATTTTGTATGAAATTTAGGCAATCAGGTAGGCCATATCTAAAATAATTTAATAAGGGCTTGTATCGGCGATTTGCATATGTATAATGCACAGCCTCTTCAGACGAACCCTTATCTGAAGGACAGCATCTGGCGCGGGATGGAGCAGTCTGGTA
>DDLV01000150.1 GCA_002340325.1 Glaciecola sp. UBA2563
AACCCATCCATGGGCGCTCCAAAAAATCATCCATGATTTTTAGGCTTTAAAATTCCCTTTTCTCCCCAATTGACTAATCGCAAAATTTCTACCGGTTAAACAACAGTTAATAGGAACATAGGCAAATAAATAATTATAAATAAGGAACGTGTCAACGATGAATAGGACAATCCCCCTTTTAGTCAGTCTATCGACGCTTTTGATATTTGCGTGTAGTGACGCAAAAAAGACAGACGAAGCCGCTGCAGCAGACGTTGCAGCCACTGCTGCTGTTGAAGAAACCGTCGAAGTCAACGACGTTGAAATCATCCCGCGAGAGATGATTTTCGGCAATCCAACTTATAGCAGTGTGCAAATTAGCCCAAATGGCAGCATGATTAGCTATCTTGCGCCTTTGGATGGCGTAATGAACATTTGGGTTGCACCGGTAGACGATCTCTCCTCGGCAAAAGCAATCACCTCTGATACCGGTCGAGGCATTCGAGGTTATGGCTGGGTCTCAGGCATGGAAAGACTCGTCTATGTGCAGGATAAGGGGGGTGACGAAAACTTCCTTTTATATGGTGTCGATCCCGCAACAGGAGAAGAAACACTTTATACGCCTTTTGAAAATACACGCGTTATCTTCATGGCAAGTGATGAAGATATTCCCGGTAAACAAATCATTGGTATCAATAACCGAGACCCTCGCTGGCATGATGTCTATGAGCTAGATATCGAAAGCGGCGAGCTTACGCTTGTCTATGAAAACACAGAAAATTTTGGCGGGTTTTCATTTGATAATGATTTAGCAATGCGCTTTGGTCAAAAAGCGACTAACGCTGGCGGTATGGAATACTATCGCAAGACGTTTGATGGTTGGGAGCTGTTTATGGAAGTTCCGCCAGAAGACCTCTATACCACAGGACTATCAGGCTTTAGTAAGGATAACAATACGCTTTATGTTCGACATAGTAGGGAGCGTGACACCAGTGCGCTTTTTGCGATGGATTTAGTGACCGGCGAAGAGACATTAATCGCACAAAGCGATAAAGCCGATGTTGGCGGTACTTGGCGAGATTTAGACACAGGCCAACCTTATGTTTACACCGTTACCTATGACAAAACGCGATATTTCGCGCTTGATGAAAGAGGTGAAGAAATACTTAACAAGCTTAACGAAAGATTCGACGGTAATGCGTCAAGAATGTCAACTACCGCAGATGGTTCGAAATGGATTGTGTTAAGTTCAAAATCAAATCAGGTCGCCACCTACTATATATGGGACAGAGAATCCGATACTTTCACAGAGCTTTTTGCTGTGCGTCCTGAACTACAAGACAAACAGCTCGCTTTAATGACGCCAGAGTTTATAACCTCACGAGACGGACTAACACTAGTGTCATACCTGACACTGCCCGTTGGCGCAGACACCGATGGTGATGGTCGACCAGAACAACCTCTGCCAATGGTGTTAAATGTCCACGGTGGTCCTTGGGCAAGAGATAGCTATGGTTATCGTTCAACACCTCAATGGCTTGCGAATAGAGGCTACGCAGTATTACAAGTGAATTTCAGAGGCTCCACTGGCTTTGGCAAATCATTTGTTAATGCGGGCGACCTTGAATGGGGCCTTAAGATGCATGATGACTTATTAGATGCTGTTGATTGGGCCGTTGGGCAAAACATCACAACATCAGATAAAGTTGCCATTATGGGCGGTTCATACGGCGGCTATGCAACGCTTGCTGGTTTGACGTTTACCCCAGAAAAATTTGCGTGCGGTGTCGACATCGTTGGACCATCAAACCTAGTGACACTTTTGAACTCCGTACCACCTTATTGGGAGAGCTTTAGAAGAGTTTTGGAAACAAGAGTCGGTGACCCTAATACTGAAGAAGGTATGGCTATCCTAGAGTCTGCTTCACCATTAAATCGCGTTGATGCAATCACCAAACCACTGCTTATTGGACAAGGCGCTAATGATCCTCGCGTCAAGCAAGCAGAATCAGATCAAATCGTTGATGCCATGCAAGAAAGGGATATCCCGGTGACCTATGCGCTATTCCCGGATGAAGGGCATGGCTTTGCGAGACCGGAAAATAGACTTGCATTCTTCGGTGTTACAGAAGGCTTTTTAGCAACCTGTCTTGGCGGAAGAACAGAGCCTCTAGGAGATGACTTAACCGGCTCAAGCCTGACAGTTCCTGTGGGAGCGGACTATATCGAGGGATTGACTGAAGCACTTGAAGGATTTGAAGCAGAAGAACGCGGTTAGTGTTATTTGTGAGCCACTTTTTATTGAAGTGGCTTTTTTGTGTCAACGATTAACCGGATTTCAATTAGATTATCTTCGACTTCCAAAACTCCGGATCATTTCTAAGGGAATTGTCACAGAAATAGTTTGTTGCTTCGTACAAGTGTTTTGCAAAGCCCTCTGCATAGTGCTCATACATGTCTTCAAGAACACTATTTGTTTTGCTCAGGTCAATAAAGGCTTTATATCCTTGGCGATCTGAATATTTGTCAGATAGTGCTGAACTGACTTTCCTTAATTCTTTGAGAGAAAGGATAAAGGATTCTCCGACCAAGCTTTGTACCTTTTTATCATCAATGTTTTTTTAAAACTGACTCAGATGAGTTGATGAGCTGCCCGATTTTTTTCAAGGGAAATCCGAGTTTTCGGTAAAATACAATTTGCTGAAGGCGAACTGCATCCTCAAGTGTATAAAATCGATATTTGTTAAACAGATGTCTCTTTGCTTTGAGTAAATCGATTTTGTCATCTAGCTGAGCAAATATTTGCTTTCAAACTAGGAGAGTCGTCACTTCGCAATCACCATTTCTCTCAAGGTCGACCAGCCGGTTGGGCTATTGCTATCTCGCGTATACGTAATCATCGTTACGCCGGAATAAGTAAATGCCTGATTAGACTTATTTCTAGGTGTTCCCACCAACGTAAAATCTGCAATCATGCTGACGTAGTTACTATCGATATGCATGCTTCGCATATCTTCTACCTGGCCTTCAAATGAGAGTTGATAATCGACAAACAACCCTTCAAGCGCTTTTCGCATATCGTCATGTCCTCGTTGATGGTTATCCCAAGCAAATACCTTTTCAACGTGTTTGTGATGAAGTGAAAGTATTTGATCGATATCCGCATCAATGAACGCTTGCCGTATCTGGCTATTAGTTTCATTGATCTGTTGTTTAATGAATGTATTTTCATCAAGCCTTATAAACGTCCCTCCATACCAGTTTCCGGTAGGTTCACCCGATTCTGAATACTGAACTGACTTCATCTCATATTCATCTTTTGAGTGCCATTTGTATTGATATTGTCTATGGCTGCCCTCAGGTTCTCCTTGAAAGGACACCTTCGATATAAAGTTATCATTCGCGTCAAGTGTACCTGAACCGACGCCGTGTCGAGCGTCGCCGAAATGGGATAAGTGACTGACTATTTGACTTTCGGTATTCATTGTCCAAAGGATATGGCCAGCAAAGCTACTAGCATTGACCTCACAAAGCATTGATTGGGCGGTATTAATGGGTTTACAAATTGTAATGTGATTTGGAATGTTGACTGTCTCTAACGTTTTGCCATCCCATACTTGGTTGAACGTGTCTCCCTTCAGTGTCCAAACACCGAAAAAGGGAGAAAACGGGTTGTCTTTACCGCTTGAAGCGCCCTGCAATGGTGAACTAACCAGTACAACAAGAGTAAAAAAGGAAAGCAGCGGATTTCGCATTATCAACGTCCATTTCAGAAACAAAAATTCAAAGTCAGAGTTTTACACGCTATGCCACATAGACCTTTTGAACAAGTAAGGCAGGTGCGCTCAAACGCAATTGCGTTTTAAAATACGCAATAATACAACATTCATCGATTCTAGGTAGATAGTTCAGAAATGTTGGCTAATTATCAAATCTGGATTGATTAACAGGAACGGAAGCGTTCTGAGATAGTTTTTCGATGTTAATAGAGTCAAGAAATCAAAAGTGAAAGGTTACGGGAAGGCTAGTGTTGACTAGCCTTCTGTAGTTTGCGATTACTTCGCGATGACGTTGGACGCCTGAGGACCTTTTTGTCCTTGTTCAATCGTGAATTGAACTTCTTGCCCTTCAGATAAAGACTTATATCCATCTGAAACGATTGAACGGAAGTGTACAAATACATCTTTTCCGCCATCATGTGGAGATAAAAAACCAAAACCTTTATCCGCATTGAACCATTTTACAACACCAGTCACTGAATTAGACATAGTTAAAACCTTTTGTTAATAAAAAATTAGGACGCATAAGCGCCGTTAAAGCGATAGAAAAACAAATAAAACATTTACCATTAGAGCAAATGAATTTACGAGTTCGACTAGATGTAACAAAAGAAGAAAAAGAGATGCAAAATGCTGTGGTAGAAACGCTTCAAAAATCTAAAGCGCGTGAAGGATAGACGAAGCAGAGGGCAATGTACAGCGCTTTTATGGTTTTTTGTATTTTCTGTTTTACTGGTTCGCGCACGTGTCAGCAAAGTGATTGAGCAGTGTGTTTAAACGCCAAAATCTACAGTGCGTCAAACACCACATTCCCATTCATCATTGTCATACGCGTCATACCATTTAGTGTATGACCAATAAATGGTGAGTTTTTTGACTTTGACGCGAAAAAATCTTCGTCGACGACAAAGTCTGTCTCTAAATCAAAGAGGCATAAATCAGCATTCGCGCCAACTTCGATACGACCACACTGAATTCCAAACAGCGCACCCGCTTGTTTACTCATCAAGTCGATGCATCTTGTCAGTGACATTTTGTTGGTTTTTACAAAGTTTGTATATATCAAAGGAAATGCAGTTTCCAACCCGATGATGCCAAATGGCGCGGATTCAATATGCTGCGCCTTTTCATCGGGCGCATGCGGCGCGTGGTCAGTTGCAATGGCATCAATTGTTCCATCAAGTAGCGCCTCCTGGCATGCCATGCGGTCCATGCTAGAACGCAGAGGTGGATTCATTTTCCAATTAGCGTCGAGTGTGTTGTCTTCTTTTATCCTGATATCTTCATCACATAGCAACAAGTGGTGGGGAGACACCTCAACCGTGACATTCGCTCCTCTTTTCTTGGCTTCTCTCACAGCATCAATAGATAACTTGGTAGAGACATGTAACACATGATAATGCCCCCCTGTTTCTTCACTGAATTTGCATCCCCTCTCTACATGAACAGATTCAGACTCAGGTTTGATACCTTTAACGCCAAAACGTTTGGATATGTCGCCCAAATGAATCGCCCCACCGTTAGAAAGAGATTCATCCTCTGAATGATCCAGTACGGGAAGGTCGCTCTCACGTGCCAATTCAAGGGCCTTTTTAAACATATTGGCATCTTGCACACCTTTGCCGTCATCAGTAATCGCTATCGCGCCCGCTTCTTTCAGTGCAGCAAAATCCGTCATCACTTCGCCCGATAGTGAAACTGATAACGCGCCGGTGGGATACACTTTGCAAATGCCCAATTCTTCTGAGCGTTTTGCCATAAATGCCACAACCTCTGGGTTGTCTGCTGTCGGGCTGGTGTTTGGCATGGATATAACAGACGTAAATCCTCCTTTGACCGCCGCTTTACTGCCGGACTCAATGTCCTCTTTATACTCCATGCCAGGCTCTCTAAAATGCACCTGTGGATCGACTAATCCCGGCGATAAAAAGAGTCCTTTAGCGTCAATTACGCGATCGAAATTACCCTCGATCTCCGACTCCGAGAGCTCCGAAATTTTGTCATTCTCAATGGCAACATTTACGGTGGTAAAAGTATCAGTGCTCTTTCCAAGCAGTGTGCTCATGGTGGCTGCATTTTTGATGTATGTTTTCATGGGAGATTCGTTTTTGCTGACCGGTAATATTGATTGCGTAATATACCATTAAAAGCATTATCATTAAATGCGTGCTGTGCAGGTGATCGCGGAAGTCTCAGCGCTGGAGATTGGACATTTTGTATGTAAAGCTTTCTGTCCGAGCCTAGAACGAGTTAATTTTGGGGATTTATCTAACCATTAGCGAAAGTTCTCGTTCTATGCGATTATTCGACATGTAGCGTTTGCGCCAAAAAGCCATTACATGAGGAGTTTAATCCATGCAGCCATTACTTATTGTCAGCGGTTCCGTTACTGGCACCTCAGCTAGCGTAAGTCGTTATTTAAAAAAATGTCTGTCCAGAGACTTTTCTGTAGAAATTAATGAATCCCCAACCATCAAGGATGTCGCAAGTTACAAGGACTACAAAGTTGTTTTTTGCTTTTCTAATACAGGACACGGTGAATTACCTGAATCGCTTCGCCCGTTTCATCAGGAATTGATGAAAGAAAAATCTGGGCTGGACGGGGTGAAATATTGGCTGATCAACCTAGGTGATCGTCATTTCACAACATATGGTCAGTCTGGGCGCACATTGGATGCCGCACTTCAACGCTGTGGTGCACAACGCAAATCTGATATTTTATTGCTGGATGTCTTTGCCGATAAGTATCCTGCAAAAGTATCCTTCGCCTGGTTTATGAAGCAACTGCAATTAGATCCGTAACGAGAATCTCTGAAAACTATAATCCCATAAAACACAAAAAATTGCCGGCACGTCATCGAAAAGTGGTTAACGCATTGTCCTGTGAAGCAAGAAGCTTCTCGTTACAGCTTGCCAATCATCGACTACCGTCGTTGACTTCTCGGGCGCTTTACCTGTAACAGCCGACTGAAACTCTTTAATTACATTTCCCGTGGTTTGAACAGGACCGCTTGAACGTAAGCCACTTTGGTTGAGGAATCTAAAATCGGTTTCTGCTGTGGAAAAAAACACCTTAATCGATTCCATACCGAGATCGGCATAGTAGTTTTTACTAAGCGACGCCGATAACTTGTTCAGTTGATCACCAATCCTTACTACCCGCCCAGGACTTAACTCCTCGCTTGATGTTCTAGGCGGATAAAAATGCATCACTTCGCAATTGGCAGTTAACCATATAACATTAAAAAAAACGGTGGTTTCTGGCATATTATTTCTAAACTCAATGACCATCGGCTCACTATCCATAAACTCGCTAGTTCCACCATTTACAAGTTCTACGTTATCGTCAATCAAACGGCGATAAAGATTAAATTCAACATCGAGTTCACTCTCATTGTTGCGCAAGTTGAGTAGATTTCGGTACTTCGCAATTTTTTCGAGATTATCCATCAGTATCTCATCGACATTCGGTAAGTTTAACCCTTGAATTGGCATCGCCAAACTGCCCTCTTTTGTCATAAAACCTGCGACTGGAAAATTACTTCCCTGTGAAACCGCGGGCTGAAATGATGTAGGTAATGTTTGAAGCGAAGCATAGCTAAAACCAATCATATCGCTCTTGTTACGAGATTCTTCTGCTCTCAATAATGTAGATTGATGAACATCGCGTTCTAGCGCTGGCTTGATTGAGGAGGGAAGTTCTGAAAGATTTACCGATAGCGGTTTAGCTACCTCGCCATTATGACGTAGGACAGCACGAGCACCTACATCAATGGGCGCTTTGCATTCAATGATATCTCCTGTCGCGGTTAATCCTGTTGCTGTGGTAACCTTTATTTTTGCGACAATTGCAGATGCGTCCTCGCGTTTACTATGAGGTAAATAGATATCCCATTCGGAATTTATCGAGACGCCTTGAGCAACACCTGCAGACAGCGTCACCGTGTTGTCGGAAACTGTGTCGACCAAAATGAAATTAAGCGGCTCAATATCGTGAACACCCAGTACCTCACGGTCAAGCTCACCCTCTATCTGAGGGTTTTGTTCCTGAACAATAGTCACCACGCGCGCACTTACCTGTTCAAATACATCTCGATAAGTCATACCCGGCTTTGCATTTTTCAGTGCTTCGCACAGACAATAGGTCATAACGCCGTGTTTAAATCGCGCATCACCTTCATAAAAGTAGGTTTCTTTCGATTTTTGTGTGTCTCGACATCCTGATATGACGACATAGTTCTCACTTAACGTCAGCCAATTCGTTGCTTTGTTGTCAACAGCCTGTCCAGAGCGAGTCACTATGTCAGACGCTTCAGAATCAAGTGTTACGACCTGATTCCTTGCTGACTCAGGGATAAATCTTGCTTTATATTGCCTTGATTGACGCGTTTCGTTATCTCCATCAATCACATTTCTGGTTATTGTACCCGAATGACACGCATCAAAAATCAAAGTGGTATAGCGCGTTTTCTCGGCAATTTTATGCAACCACTCGTTGATTTCGTGCTCCCGAATCTCACGGAAGAAAACGTCATCACTATCAGGTTTTGGTTCTGAGTCATCACACGGCAATATGCAATTGAGTTTTCCACTGCCCTCATCAGTGAATTCTGTCTTTACTCTACATTGATGACCGTGCCCACTGTACTGAAACACAAAGATGTCGTCTTCTTCCAATACAGAAACAATGTCGTTCATAGCATCCAACATGCCTTGGCGCGTCGCGTCTTTGTTGAACAAGGTGCGAATATTGTCTCTGTTAAAACCAAACTTCTGCACTAAAACCTGGCGAAGCAGCTTCACGTCATTCACACAACCACTGAGCTGATATTGCTCCTCCATGAATGGATATTGGTTAATGCCTATTAGAAGCGCGTGTTTGTTGGGCATATTCTAGCCTTTTGTGTTTGTTAAAGCGTAAAAATGTACGCCGCAAATCAGTATTTTTATGGAAGTTATTCTATAGCTTAGGATGCAAGTCAGTAACTTTGAAGAAAAAAACTTTGTATGCACTGTAACGTTTTTAGCATTCCAGCAACTTATGTTGATAAATGATTTCAACAATGAGGTATATCTATGACAATCATGCAATCAATCAAATGCAGCATAACAAATAAACAATCGCTTGAGAGTATTTATTCGAAGCTAGATGAAAACCAGCTTAAATCAAGGAAAAAGTCGCTAAAAAATCAATATTTGATACCCAGTGCAGTATGGTTTACCAGTGCCATTGTTATGTATGTAGCGTTGGATATGGAAGTTGAGCTTCTCGCCCTCTACACCCTATCAATGATTGGCGTTTTATTCAGCTTATACGTTGACTACAAAAACAGAAAAAAACTGCTAAATAAATATTTATCGCGGCGCGAAACAAATGAACAAGATAAATACGAAGATTAATGCAATTATTGTTTTCTCCAAACGCATCCATAAAAAGTGTTAATTGTTCTCGCGATTACTTGTTGGAGCGCAATTAATGGCGAGTGATATCGATGCTTTTGTTTCTCAGGTGCAGTCCTGCAAAAATATGATTCATAAAGTTTTATATATGTATGCAGACTCACCTGAAGACAAACAGGATTTGCGACAGGAGATACTCTCTCAAGCATGGAGTGCATATCCGAGGTTTAACGCGACCTCGAAGTTTTCTACGTGGTTTTACAAAATAAGCATAAATGTTGCGCTAAGTCGCTTAAAAAAGGAAAAAAAGTATGTGCAGGACGTTCAAACCAGCCCCATTGAATACTCCTTTTCAATAGACAAAGAGCTTTTGGATTTAGTCATTTCTTTTTTAAACGAGCTTGAAAAATCCATTGTGCTATTAATGATTGAAGGTTATGAGAGGAATGAAATTGCTAGTGTACTTGGCGTAAGTGAAAACAACTTGCGAGTCAAGATTCATCGCCTGAGAAAGAAGCTTGAAGAAAAAAATATTTATGAGTTCATTGAACAGAGGTTCGAACATGTTGGATAAATTTGATTTCACCGCTGAAGACATAAAGTCGGCTATCAAACCAAATAATAGTGACGTAGTTTATCTCATTCAATTTCATAAAGTCGCTTTGATACTAAATCTTGTCCTAGCTGTCGGGTTTGTTGGCATCTATTTTTTCATTAACAATACAGAGTTACTTTTCCCTCTTACTATTATTTTATGCAGCTATGTTTTTTTAGTTTCAGGGATTATTGAGTTGCTCATAAGCGGTCGGAAAATCCCGTCTGATTTACCAGTATTGGATTTTCTCAAACGCCACCTTCAGTTAATAAAAAAAATGGAGCGTCGGAACACGTCAACCGGGCCACTGATTTTTACAATCAACTTTATAGCGGGCTTTATATCTGGATTAATACTTAATGAGCGAACATTTTTTGAGGTTATCACTCACCCTATTTTCATGCCTATTCTAGTCGTGCTGTCGGTTTCCTTTTACTTTATTATGCGCAAATACCTCTGTCAGCTGCCCAAAGATAGATTTGCTATCGAGTACCAACGAAGAAAAAGCAATATTGAAAAAACGATCCTCCAGCTAGAGGCTAACGACTGACGGCTAACGAAAAGAGAAGCCCAATATAAAATCCTGCTCACACGCTTTCTGAGCAAGGCCCCAAGACAATAGCCATCAAGACGAACAGCTGTAATGAGAGACACCTCCAGCTCGCTGGAACTGTTCTGGTCTCAGTATGTAATACTTTTTTTCTATCTCTTTTGTCTGTTCTTCATATGGCTTAGCCAAGACGTCCTGAATTTCTTTTACTAGCGTATAGTCGCCTTCAGATGCCTGTTGATAAGCGGGTACGATAAGCCATTCTCGCCATGTATATTTAGGATTAACCGCTTTCATCTCTTCGCAAATGTGATGTCTATCAATAGCAGATTTTTCACAGTTGTCGTCAACTGCACGATTCCAACGATGCATCCAGTGCTGCCATTGTTGGTGTAGTTGCTCATCTGGCTGTTTATAGAAACTTTTTTGGATGCCATTCACGTCTTGAGGCAGGTTTGATAGTTCTCGAAAGAATATCGTGTAGTCTACTGACGTTTGCACCATCAGTTTCAATAATGAGACAAATAAATCAGATGGATATTCTGACAGCCCGAGTTTTGATGCCCACATCTTTTCCAATTTGTGTTCAATAACATTAGCGAATTCTCTTCGAATAGTTTCCAATTTCTCTAATGCATCTTGATGATTTTCAAGCAGTGGCGCGAGAGATTTGCAGAACATGTCGTAATTTTTTTGTGCAGCAACAGGCTGGTTAAAAAATGAGAAATGCTGACCGCCGCCAGTCCAAGGCTGAAAGACAGGATCAAAAAGCTCGCAAAATCCAAAAGGACCGTAATCAAGCGTAAAGCCGCCTAATGCGCAGTTATCGCTGTTGAAGTTTCCCTGACAATACCCTACACGCATCCATTCTGTCACCATCGAAACCAGTCGTTCACGAAATGATGTCGCCAGCGACAATATGTTTTCTGCCGTTAACTGGGGATCGGAAATCTCATTTTGATATTCTCTTGCCATTATGTGCAAAACAAACGTCTCTAGCTCCTTTCTCGCATCTATGTGAGCCTTGTTCCTGCACCTTCTTGCAAACAACTCCAGCTGCCCAACGCGCAGAAATGATGGTGCAACACGCGTTGAAATGGCCACAGAGTTTGACACCATTACTTCAGGGTCTTCGGACTTTGATCCTTCGAAGTACCAAGGCCTATCCACGCGTTCGGTTGTGGACACATATAAGCTTAATGATCGAGAAGTCGGCACTCCCAGCGCATGCATAAATTCTTGTGCCAGAAATTCTCTTACGCTTGAACGCAACACCGCCCTGCCATCTGCGCCTCTGCAATAGGGCGTTCGACCAGCACCTTTTAGCTGCATTTCCCAGCGGTTATGGTTAATCAATATTTCAAGAACCGAGATAGCCCGGCCATCTCCGTAACCGTTCCCTGTTTGAAACGGACACTGATGGGTATATTCAGTACCGTATATCGAGAGAGCATAGCCTGTCGCCCACCCCATCTTCTTCATTGGTTCGGGGAGTTCAGAAACATCTCCAGAAAATAGCGCCTTGAAGTCGTCAGTGTTAGCTAGGCTATCGTCTAACCCCAATTCTCTGAAGAATGTTTTGCTATGTGTGATGTATTCTGGATTTTCGATAGGCGTTGGTAATACAGGTACGTAGTGCCCTGAATGGACCTCTCTGGGATAGTAGTCGTGTCCTGTGTTTGTGGCATCAGGATCACAAGCAAGCTGTTCTAACAGCGAATAATCGGTCTTTGCGGCGAGGTCTACGAGCGTGTTAATCATGTCATATTTATCGAAGTTAAACTGAACGCTTTGTATATACGGTATTAGTGCGCTTTTCGCGCTTAAAGATTTGATGAACATTAGTTTTGAATCTTAAATACATATTGCTAAACCAGTTGCGAAGGCCATGCATCAATTTGTGGTAGTGACGCTGTTTTGGAGTTAAATGTTTTGATTCTTAAAAATTTTTCAAACCTTTAAAAGGTTATTTATTTCCTGTCAGAAATTTTTACACCTTACGGTTGGTATCCATGAAAGAGTTTATAAATCATTGAAATTTCAATTAAAAAAATTGGGCATAATAAATGCTAAACATACACGAACGATGGTGAGTCTGGTGCTTCATATATTGTAAGCTCTGAGATTTCGATGCAAATGAAATAAGACATGGAGAAGTATTATGTCTACAAAATTAGAGTCCGCAAATTTAGATTTTGATTATCTTAGTCAGTTGTACAAAACTGCCCCCGAGAAGTTTGAAGAAATCAGAGCACAAGAAATTAACGACTTTATACAAAGCTCACCCAAAGAGCGACAAAAGCGCCTACGTGGACTTCAGTTTCAAATCGATTCAATTCGCGAAATAAACAAAAATACCCCGATGAAGGCGTGCGTCCAGATCAGCCAGATGATGCATAATTCTTTCGATGATATGCGCCACTTACTAAACCAGTTCGCGGGCAATACTGATTACTTCGGTTATAAAAACATAGCAGATGCCGAACCACATAAAAATCAAGAAGGTGAAAAAAAGGTGCTTAAATTTCGCCGTTGATTTTTAACTCAACCTGAAAACGGGATGTTGGCGAGATAACTAGAACCTGCTTATAATTTGTAAGGTTAAAACATATGTGGCTGCAATGGATTTTAGATACAAAAGTACCTTACAAAAATGCTTTGCGCACATCCCATATGGCCACAAATTAAATTTCATTCTTCAAAGATACGTAGCGAAATCTATTCCGCGAAGTGAACGCGTATTCAATCTAAAGTTACAAGAAGCTAAGCTTCACCACACTAATTTCATTCGACACAATAAACTTGAAAGATCCAATAATCGTTATTTTGAATTCGGGGCTGGTTGGGATTTAATTATTCCAATCGCAATGAAAGCACTTGGTTATGAAATTACTTGCATTGATGTCCGAAGATTAAGTCATAAATCCCTAATTAACGACACACTTCACAGAATAAAGGTGCATGGAAGAAAACATGATATTTCAGCGCCAAACTGGTCCTCGCTAAACTCAATCAAAGAACTTAGCCAAAAAATTGGAATTGACTATCTAACGCCTCTCGACGCAAAAAATACAAAGCTGCCTGATGATTCTTTTTCCTTTATTTCTTCAACTAGCGTTATGGAACACATTCCAAGTCACGATATTCTTGCGATTTTGGGCGAGTGTTATCGGCTTCTTCTGCCTGGCGGTATCCTCTCTGTGGTAATTGATTATCAGGATCACTGGTCATATTTTGATTCTTCAATCTCTATCTACAATTTCCTTCAATACAGTGACAAACAATGGCCGCGCTACAACAGCTCAATAAATTACCAAAATAGATTGCGTCATAGCGATTATTTGAGGTTAATTGAAAAAACATGCTTTGAGATTGTTCAATGCAATACATTGTCACCTCCCAAAAACCAAGAAGAAATCTTGCAATCACTGAAACTGGACAATCATTTTATGGATTACTCATTCGACGATTTAAAAATATCTGCGTCAACGATTGTGTTGCGAAAGCCAGTTTTATGCGCGAATAATCTGTCTTAACACGCTTATCAGGCTAAAGGTCCTATGAAAGTTAGTTGTTCGTATTCTCAATGCAGATTCAAAGATTGATGTATATCAAGATATTGTAAATATTTTGTTAAATTACTGTGTTTCTAGCGCTTTGTTCATCGTATACTGGCCATGTTCAATCAAAAGGACTCAGCCAATGAAAACGCCTATTATTGTGGTAACCATTGCTTTGTCTTTTGCCCTTATGTCCTGTAGTCAAGAGCAGAGACAACAGCAACCAATTACATCCGAGCCGGTCACAGCCGAAAAAGCACCAGTTCCTTCACCAGATAACCTGACGACCGAAATGCCCGCGCGATCAACTGAATGTACGTTGCGCATGGGGTTTGATGTATGGGAACCCTATCAATTTGTCGATGTTAATAACCAAGTGCGAGGTTTGGATATCGAGCTTATATCAAGCGTTACCGAAGCCATGGGATGTGATGTCGAGTTTGTCCAAGGCACTTGGGTATCGTTGTTAGCGGATCTCGCCGAGGGTAATGTCGATTTGCTTTTAGGCGCATCGAAAACTCAGGATAGAGAGAATTTCGCTTATTTTAGCGAGCCCTATCGGACTGAAGAATTCGTCCTGTATGTACGCACAGATGAGCCAAAATTTGCCAATTTCGAAACCATTGAAGACTTTGTTTCAAATGGCAGCAAAATCGGTGTTGTGAGTGAATATTATTACGGCGAAAACATTTCCAACATGCTCGATGATAATGATACGTCACAACAGTTCGTCTTTGGAATAATGGGCGAAATGAATGTTGCAAGGCTTCTAGATATGGACATTGACGCCTATCTTGAAGACAGCTATGTAGGCGCATCTATCATTCGCCGAAAAGCGTTAGCTAGCCTAATTGAGCCTCATGATATCCGCATCATGACCGGCGATATCTATGTAATGTTTAGTCAAGCGTCGGTGCCTGAGGAGCAAGTGAACCTTTTTAATCAAGCACTTGCGGACTATAAAGTAACGACGACTTATGCAGGAACACTTAGAAAATACGGTCAGTGATACTGCTCGTTTTTTGTCTCCTTCTAACATTAATATTTTTTAATGAATAGATCTTAGGCGTTAGCAAGGTCTCCTCAAATGCATTGAATATCCTATTTATGAGGAAACTAAAATCATGCGCAAATTGAGTGTAAATGTATTAGCGGTTGCATTTGTTTATCTTATTACGTTGCCTGCTCATGCTGGCAATCAACTAGCAACGGCAATTGCAGGTTACGATGCCGTATCTTATTTCAGTGGCGAGCCGACTCGCGGTGAAGCACGCTTTAACCATTTTTGGAACGGTGCTGTTTGCTATTTTTCCAGTGGCGAAAACCGCGATAAGTTTAAAGCAGACCCGGCAAGCTTTGCGCCACAATTCGATGGTTACTGCGCATGGGCGGCATCACAAGGTTATAAAGCACCAGGCGATCCACTAGTCTACGCCATTGAAGACAATAAATTATACCTACAGGTCCACCCTCGAGCCCAAGGTTTGTGGCAAGAAGATATCCCTAAATATGTTGCTGCAGGCAACGAAAACTGGCCTCGCATCCACCCATACTAATATAGAGTCAGTGCGCTAAACGTCAGGCTGCCACCCTTCGGCATGCCTGACAACCATTCACAATCACCAGACGGTGACAATCTTCCCAAAATGCGAACCATTAAGTTGGTATTCAAACGCTTCTGCCAATGCTTCAAAATTAAATGTATTGTCAATAACAGGGTGAACTTCATTGGTTTCCAGTGCTTTTATATACGCCTGTTGCTGATCGCGATTACCTACGAGAAGTCCTTGTAAACGTACTTGTTTAAACAACAACTGCGCAGTAGGCAACGCACCTTCAAATCCCGTCAATACGCCAATGAGTGAGATTTGTCCGCCAACTTTTATTGCATTTGCTGATTCTTCAAGCGTACCGGGCCCACCGAGCTCTATGATGTGATCGGCGCCCTTGCCTTCAGTAATTTCCATCACTTGCTCAGCCCACTGAGGATGTTTTTTGTAGTTAATAAGGTGGTCGGCGCCGAGCGCTTTTGCTCTTTCAAGCTTTTCATCAGATGAAGACGTAATTATCACATTCGCGCCCATCATTTTACCTATCTGCAACGCAGCAATAGAAACGCCGCCGGTACCAAGCGTCACGATGGTATCGCCTGCTTTTATATTGCCATCATCAATCAGTGCTCGCCATGCCGTTAGTCCTGCGGTGGTGATAGTTGCAGCCTCTGCATGCGTCCAGCTTTTGGGTGCTAGGGTAAATGCACTAGTTGGTCTAGTAACAACTTCGCAGGCAAAACCATCCACGCCATCCCCGGGTGTATGCGCAAAGTCTCCCGCATTGTGTTTAGGCGCTCCTGACTGCCACTGCGAAAAAAGGTGGAGACAACATGATCGCCAGGCGCAAATTCCGTCACACCATCCCCCACTTCAATGACAACACCTGCACCATCTGATAACAAAATGCGCCCATCTTCTGTTGGTAACGCGCCTGCCGCCACCAAGTAGTCATGATAATTCAATGAACCTGCGTGGATTTGCACCATAACTTCACCTGGAGCAGGCACGTTAGGTTTGTCGTGAGAACCCACAAAAATATTTTCGAGCCCACCTGGTTGCTTGAGTTGAATAGCTTTCATATTACATCCTTTTTTTAAAGATCTTTGACTGTAATCTGCAAGTGCTTAATAAAAAAGCTTGCTGATTGCTGATAACGATGCACCCTAATGTTTAAACTTGACGAATACGTGCTCATCATAAAATTCATCATTCTTAAAAACTGCAGCTTTTAGTACTGCTTCGCGAACATAGCCCGACTTTTCAAGCACGCGCATTGAAGCTCTATTTGGATGATAAACACTTGCTGAAATTCTAATAATATCAGTCGTCGCAAATACCTCGTTAGTCAGAATCGACAATGCCTGAGACGCAATACCCTTTCCCCAAAACGGCTGACCTACCCAATAACCAATTGACGCACTAAAACGTCTTTCATTTATGTCAGGCATAGCGCCCACTGAGCCCACGAATTCGCCGTTGTATTGGATAACTTTCGTAATACCGCTTTTAGATCCGGTTGATACCCACCATTTTGCGTCTTCATCAGTATAGGGGTGAGGGAATGTATCAACTAAATATCTCGCAACATTTAGATTGTTAGCTAGTTCCACTAATTTTGGCGCATCAGATTGATCAAATTCTCGTAACACAACCATTAAGGTCAACCTTTCGATTTATAATTAAGTTTTAAAACTGAAAAAGATTCATCGACCACTGATCTAATCTAAGTGTTCAGTAAATAGCAGTTGTAGAATTTAATCAACAATATTTAGTGTGGAGAGGATAGCTAGGAGTATCAATGGTTAGGATACAAAATTGGCAAAATGAAAGTGATTAACCGAAAAAACCTCACAGATTTTTCAAATATTTCTGTGAGGTTTTATATGTATTACAAAACTAGTTGTTTTAGCTCTTGATATTTATCCAATCAATTCCATCACGCAGAGGTCGTTTCCGCCGCAACTAACTGTTCCTGTTTTGAACCGAATAACGCAAATACTTCACCTCGGTTTAACCACATTAACGCAACAGACATTAACCAGATACCACAGGCAGACATAAACAAAAGCCCACCATCACCCAATACATCGACACCTAGCGGCGTAAATAGGTGGAAAAATATAGCGCCTGAAATAATGCCGAACGACATTGCAGCGCCCAGAGGAATCAAGAACTTTCTCGCTGTAAATAATCCGACCAGCATGATGATCGATGCAATTAGCTCACTTGTTCCAATCACGTAGGCGCTAAAGATACCGGGTGGTAAAAACAAACCTTCAATACCAAATGTTTGAGCTGCCCATTCGTTTAATGTACCGAAGATATGAAGTGTCTCAACTGAATCTGTGAATTTAAATCTAAGCGCTTGAATAAATACGACGCTTATATAAATGACCATAGCAGCTGTCGCGTTTTTCTTGGTGAAATATTTGGAAAACATTGTTATTTCCTTCTTATTGAATGTGGTTATTAAATATATCTATTGAAAGTACTAATTGTTGGTGATCAAGCGCGGCCGGTTACCGTTGTTTGCGATGGCCGCGCGGTTTAATTTATTACTCGACAGACAAGTCTACTTTATTCGGATAGTTCTTATCAGCTTCGGCGATGAAATAATCGATGTCTTCTGCAAAACGCTTAGCAACTTTCTTGTTGTAGTTAAGGTAAAGCTTACCGTTATAAATTTGGAATGCATCTTCATCAATGCTGACTAATTTATCATTTGCTATTCCGAAAGCGCAGTAACCGCCATATTGTGGTGCGTATTTTTCAGGGTCTGATTCAAAAAGTGCCTTGTTTTCTTCAGATGAAAAATGCCATTCAGCTCCACGCCAAGTTAATACGATATCATCAGCGCCTTTTACCGCCTTATTTTGTGTCCAGTACGCAACCGTGTCGTAACCATAAATTGCTTTGTTGTTGAAAGTGCCTGTTTCAATCGGCGGCTTTGCTAACGCAAATGCGCTGGTTAGTAATAAAAATAATAAAGTGATAGCTCGCATTGTATTGTCCTCTCTGATTAAATTTTGTGTTTTGGTGTTATGCAATCAATTTAAAAGTAAACCGAAATGTTTATTTTTAAAAATCAATTTCATCATGCTTGCTATACAAGACCTTTAAGCATTTGGAAATATTTCAATTTATTTCTCAATTATTGAAAAAAATTAAATCGCCCTTAATATAAACTAAACGGTTTAGTTTGAAATGAGTGGCGTCATAGTGCCTCAAATATCTAAAAGAGAAGTGGTTATTGATGCCGCTATACGGCTTTTTAAGAAGAACGGTGTCAATTTGACCGGCGTTGAAGACATCATTAGGGAAGCCAATGTTTCAAAAAAAACGCTTTATAACCATTTCAACACCAAAGATGAACTTATCTTAGCGGCACTCAGAAAAGACGATGAACTGGGTCGCAACGCATTAATGAAATATGTAGGTCAGTCGTCTGACGACATAAAGTCACAAATACTATCAATATTCGATTTTTATCATAGCTGGTTTAACAGCCAGGATTTCAATGGTTGTTTCTTTATTAAAACAGCGGCAGAGCTAAAACAAAGCAATGACGCTGCAAGGGGAGTTTGCGCCGACCATAAGCGTCTTATACAAGCCTACATAGAGAAACTGCTACACAATGCTGAAGTCATCGAGGCGAAGTTGGTTGCCGAAAGAATCAATATGTTGCTAGAAGGAGCAACCATATATGCGCAAGTCATGTCCGACAAAAGAGCCGCCATAAAAGCGAAAGCAATGGCTGAATATTATTTGAGCGAAGTGCTATAAATCACCAAACTATCGAAGTGCAATATCCCATTACAGCAATTTTTTAAAATTTGAACACCATTTTTTTAAACTTTGAACTTTGCGTTCAAAAATTGTGTTCACTTTTTAAGTCAGTGTTTTATTGATTACGCCAATCATTAAGTCATTATTTAAGTACTGCGCCATATTTATATTAAACCACTGAAATATATAGATTTAATATTTTGGCACACCTCCTGCTTTACTCAACACAACGAACGTATCTTTTAATTGTTTTAGTAGTACGTTGACACGGTTTTAATCAAACAGTGCAACGGTAGAGGTAGTAAACATGAAACGAGGCTTAATCAGCGTAGCGATAATAGGTACACTGGGTGCTTTTTCTTATAGTCTTTATAACGGTGGTCAGCAAGCCGAAGTAGAACACATGATTCTGCTAGGCTTGCCCAAGCATCAGCTTGCTGAAGTGGTTGAAAAATCCGGCGGTGAAATCACCGAGACGTTTAAATATATTAACGCTGTCTCTGTAGAGGTTACTCCACGTCAGCTGGATAAAATCAAAGCAGACTATCCTTCGATTAAAACATTCGAAAATAGCACTGTTAAAACCGCGTCAACACTTTTAGACGACCCTTACTCAAACGAAGTCCTCAAACCAGGTGATGTTGCGTTTGATGAAAGCAGCAGACGCGTAAAAATTCGTGGCGTTAATACTAGCGGTGAAACGCTTAACGTAAATGGCCTTAATCTAGATATTCCGTCTCGCAACGGTAAGTTAAGGAACATTAAGTTAAATGGTGTCTGGAGTAAAGCAAGCAACGTCAAAAAAGGAAGTTTAGCTTTATCGCAAGAACAGCGATTCTCGCTGGCCGACGGCGAAACATTTGATGTCGAGTTAGAGTTTCAGAAAAACATCGACACTAAGGTTTCTAATTATGCGATGTCGATTGGTGACTCAAAAGCTGCAACAGAAAGTCGCATGAAGTTCAGCGTTGAAGAACAAAGCGCTACATGGACAATCGCAAACGATATGTCTGGAACAGCGAAGCTTAATAAACTTACCTTAACCGCTCCTCAAGGAAACGGCAGTGTCACAGACGTTACAATCAATGGCACAGATGTTCGATTTAAGGAGCAAAATAATGGACGGATCAAGCTACTTGGTAATTTTAACTTAGATGCAGAAAGGCCTTTAGTTATTGAGCTTGGATTTGATCAACTAACATCTGCAAACACAGCCGATTATGGTATTTCCTTTAAAGTAAACAGTAATCCCGATATCGAAGTTCGTAAAGGCACTACAAAGTTTGTGCAAGGTAAAGAGCGTGATACGTATTTTGCTTCGATAGTGAACGCAGACGATGTACATGAGCTTGGATATACCGGAAGTGGCGTAACGGTTGCCGTTATCGATACCGGTGTCGTGCAGATGGATGAACTCTATAACGATGCTTATGGTTTTAGTAAGAATGTGCACGTTGTTGATTTATGGGATGATTCAAATTCATCTTATGGTTTCGATGACAATGGCCACGGTACGCACGTCACTAGTGTCATTGCTAATTCAAGCGTCAAACAAAACCTTGATACGACCTCAACCACGACTTACAACGGTATCGCACCAAACGCCGATATCGTTGCGATAAAAGCATTCGATCAGAATGGCCGCTCTACTTACGAGAAAGTATTGCAGTCGCTTGAATACGTGATTGAAAACAGAAGCTTACATAATATTCGCGTTTTAAACCTTTCCTTTAGCGCGTTGCCAACCTCTTACTACTGGGACGATCCGATTAACCAGTTAGTCATGCGCGCGTGGCAAGAAGGTATTGTTGTCGTTGCGGCTGCTGGTAACCGCGGTTCAGACGCGATGAGCATCGGCGTTCCGGGCAACGTTCCTTACATCATCACCGTAGGTGCTACGTCAGATAATAACTCGCCATATAACTTTAACGATGACTATGTGACGAGTTTCTCAAGCGCGGGCCCAACATATGAAGGCTTTGTGAAGCCAGAATTGGTTGCACCTGGTAGCCGTATTCAGGGCTTAGTCGGCGAAAACACATTTATCAGAGATCACTTCTCTATGTTTGATGTAGACCCATTTGATGAGCATGACTACTTTGATTTGTCTGGTACGTCACAGTCAACAGCCATCATTTCAGGTGTCGTCGCGCTTATGTTAGAGGCTGATCCATACCTAACACCTGACGATATTAAGTGCCGTCTGATCGCAACAGCGTCAGCTGCGGTAACTGCGGAAGGTGACTTAGCATTTAGCATCTATCAGCAAGGTGCTGGACTTGTGAATGCACTTGAAGCCGTCAGAAGCACTGAGCGCGACTGCGCTAACGAAGGCATGTCAATTGCTGCTGATATTGCTGGCGAAGAACACTACATTGGTCCGGTAAGGTTCGACGAGCAAACAGAAGAGTTCTATATCCCAGGTGCCGATGGTTTAGAGTGGAATGGTTTTTATAACGATTCACAGCTATGGAGACACACACGCTTCAATGCAGATTCACAGTTGTGGGGTAGAACAAGCTTTAACGCTGACTCACAGTTATGGAGACATACAAGGTTTAATAGCAACTCGCAGCTATGGAGACACACAACATTTAACACTGACTCTCAGTTGTGGGGTAACCCAGGGTTTAATGCGGACTCACAGCTATGGGGCAACAATCGCTTCAACACGGATTCTCAACTATGGCGTCACAGTCGCTTCAACACTGATTCACAGCTGTGGGGCAATAGACGATTTAGCAGTGACTCCATCACGAACAAATGGGTTGACCACGATTAATAAAGATAACGCTATGATCTTATTGCTAACATAGATTGATAGCGTTCTCAATCATTCATCATAGATCCTTTAGGACAGCACCGATGATAAGAACATCGGTGCTTTTTTGTAACTACCCTATCACTTATGGTTTTCTTTTTGAGGCACTACCACTTTTTAGCATACATAAGCTTTTAAAGTCTTATCCAATTGCTCTGTGTTCGAGGATATTTCGTAAGTTAACTCCTCTAATTTCTTGGCAGTTATAGCATTGTCTTCACCAGAAACCTTAATTGATTCTGTCCGAGATGCGATAGAATTTGAAACCGAAGCCTGTTCTTTTGCCGACGTCGTATTACTGGCATTTAGATCTGAGATATCTCTCACCTGCTTTACTACTTTCTGAACTGCATCACCGATAGATTCGGTTTTGGTCGCGTTAGTTACGGCATCGTTCCGATTTTGTTCAATCATTGCACACGCCTTCGTACTACCTTGTTGAAGCTTTTCAATCATGTTGTGTATATCGGTAGTTGAGTCTTGAGTCCTACTTGCCAGTGATCTCACTTCATCTGCAACGACTGCAAAGCCCCTTCCTTGTTCACCCGCTCTTGCCGCCTCAATAGCCGCATTAAGAGCTAATAAGTTGGTTTGGTCAGCGATATTGCTAATGACGTCCATAACGCCACCAATTTCCTCGCTTGCACTGGCTAGCTCATTGATGACAACCATTGACTCACTTAACTCAGAAGCTTGTTGCCTGATAGCTGAAATACTTTCTTGAAGAATACTATAACTAGTATTTGCTTCAGAAATCGCGTTTCTGGCGGCTTCATCTGCCCGAGCAGCATTCAGCTGCACACTGTCTGCAGTTGTGCTCATCTCTTGAACGGCAGCTGCAACCTGAATAGACTCATCACTTAATCGCGTAGCTGAAACAGTTGAATCAGACGCCGTGTTTGAAAGATCAGATACAACGTTTTTTAGTTTCATCGAAGATGCACTGATGTCCCGCATAGACGTTTGCAGACGTGACAAAAGCTTATTAAACCCTTTTGCCATCTGTCCAAACTCATTACTTTCGGATTCATCAAATCTAACTGTTAGATCTGCATCACCATTGGCTATTTCGTTGACTGAATCAATATAATAATTCAATGGTTTACCAACAATTTGCATTACGAGAAAGTAAGTCACTAAAAACAACAAAGAAGCGCCAACAATAATAAAAATGATGTTTTTGATTACCGAACTGGTGACCAAGCTAGCGACATCCGCCTTTGGATAAGCCACATAAATACTATATTCCCATGCAGGGAATGTTTCTGTTTCAACCACCCATTCTTCATTACTGCTATTGATGATGCTTTGAATATCGTCTGTGCTCATGTTGTTTGAATGCAGCCTCACGCTATTCTTGCTGTCTGCCAGCGCAACAAAACCGTTGGTTAACACACGGTCAGATGCGATTGAATCAGCTACTGCTGTCAAGTCTGCTGAGTAGCCCACATAAGCGATGCCAATGACGCGTCCACTTGTATCTTTGATAGGTTCATAGGCGGTTAAGAATGGCATACCCAAAATATCAACTTTACCGTAATACGCTTTCGATTGTTTTATTTGTTGGATAGCTTTTCCAGTCGGCGATAGTTTTGTCCCTATCGCGCGTTTGCCATCTTTGATCACATTCGTGGTAATGCGAATGTAATCATCGCCACTTCGACTAAATATTGTCGCGGTGCCATCCATTATGTCTGTTAAGCCATCAACTAACTCAAAGTTATTGCCTTGAGGCACATTTCCAAAATACAGATCAGTCGCATTAGTGCCATTTACGGTAATGCTACCGCCTTGTTTAGGAGTACCCAGTGCCTTACTATTCTGCGCAAGCAATCGCATGCTATTGACTACGCGTTCTTTCATAATGTTGTCCGTGACCTGAAGCGTACTCTGAATTCTCGTTGAAATCGTACTTACCGAGTCAGAGACACCAGCTTTTATATCGGACGATGTCTTAGTGGCAGTGACAATACTGACAACCGTAGTAAGAACAAGTACAGCCGCCCCCATAATCGTTAAAAATCGAGTTTGTAGTTTCATAGCATGGAGCCTCGTGGTTGTACTTTTATTAAAAAAAGTTAACGTTTGATACCTATAGTAGAAGTATCGACACGAAGACCGTTAACTTCAGTAGCAGTTTTTTTTAGTGTGAATTAATCCTCATTTTTGGTTTTTTTGATTTTGAAATCTTTGACGATCCCTGAGGACGTCTCTATGTCGCAGCAGTTAACCAAAGCAGATTTTAGTTGTTGTCTGCTGCGCACCAATCGACTCTTCACTGCAGATACTGAGAGACTTTTACGTTTCGCAATCTCAGCAATAGTCAAACCTTCAAAGTCTTTTAGAATAAGCACCTGGCTGTATTTATTGTCCAAAGACTCTGCAAACGGTCGTAGACACGTCGAGAAGAGCGCATGGGCTTCGAAGTCGTCTTCCTCTTCTACACGCTCGTTGACTATTTTCGAGATTTCAGTTCTCGGAAACTTAGCCGAATATCGATAATGGTCAGTTAGTACATTTTTTACAATGGCATACAACCATGCATTTACATTTTGTATGCCCATAGAAGTATTTAATTCGACCTTGCGATCTTGCATCAACGCTTTGATGAAGGCGTCGTGAATGATGTCTTCAGCGATTGAAGGATCATCCAGTCTCGATTGCAAATACTTAATTAGGTTCTGCTTTAACGTCGAATACGCGTGTTCAATTTGTGTTTTGTCCAACTTTGTACCTACATCGTTTTTCTAAAGCAGCAACCATTCTGTTGAGTAGCGAAGTTTTCTGTAGCAGCGCTTTTTATATCATGTTTAATTTTATCCGTTCCATATTCCTTGATACGACCTTCACTATGAAAAAATTCCCAAACCACGTTTTGCGGATCAAGTAACCATTGCTTATAACTGTTTGCGTAGCAACAATTTGCGTCAGCTTCTTCAATAGTCGGTGCGGGAAGATCTCTGGCGCGCATGCCTATGATTTCTTTTAGTTCAATTTCAGAATCAAACTCAACGCCAATGTGACTAATACCCTTTAGTTCGTTTTCAGCCCTTAGAGAAATTGCAAAATTGATCTTTGGATCTTCTAACATCCATTTAGCATAATCAGCCTCTTCTACCGTTGGCGAAGCACCAAATAACGCTGAATAAAACTGAATATTGGTGTTGAGGTTTTCGACTTTGAGATGTACATGAAATCGTTTCATTTGTTTTTCCTGATTGTTTGTTGTCATTTTCAATTGAGGTTTCAATATCAATGACGCGGAAAAACGAAAAAGTTGCAAAAATATTTTTATATTAGTCTAGCGAGTTTTACAGCAATGCCGGAGCCAACGGCCACTAACTTACCCCATAGTTTCATTAACAGAGTAGGCGGCTTTGTCATAGCATCGAGTGCTTGCAACTTATGCGCCTTTTCATCTGCATGAAAGTCTGACATTTTCGATAGAAACTCTGCAAGCCAAGGGTGGTTCTCTTTTGAGAGTGCTTCTAGTTGTATGGCGTAGTGTTCATCGACAAATGCCTCAACAGAATAGATAGTATAATAAACGTAGTTTTTTCCGAGAAGTGAAGGAATAGCGCCTGTTAGAAAACCCGCTACGGCCCAAAAGAACAGAAGTAAACTACCTCTAAAATGGTGAATAATGTCTTCAAACCCCTGCAAATGTTGCTTTTCGGTTTGCAGATGCTGATAGGCAAACGCATCAATATCACGATCTTGATATAGCCAGTTAACCGCAAGGACTCCACGATAGATCCAAACGGCCCCAGTCTCGCCAGCATGGCTGGCCCTGAGCTCGCTTTTCACATATGCGGATAATCGCGTTGTTGAGATAGACTCCAAGATAAATTTGCCTTTGTCGAAACGTACTATTTGATAATTTGTTATCAGACGAGGAGATCATCCATTTCACTATTAAAATGAAATCGCAAAAAATTAGTGTATACCGCGCTATACAGCAGTGTATTTCTTAGGGGCTGATTGTGTATACACTGGCCGTTCTTCTCGTTGATTATATCTCCCAGTTTTGTGTATTTGATAAATGTTTTATACACTTAACAATCGACTAACATTTACCGCAAAATAGACGACATGGTTTCAATCAAATCATTTGATTATTCTGACGAGGACAGAGAGCTGGCAGCTAAATTCATGGAAATGGCTTACGAGTCTCTATTGTTTTTGGCGCGAAGCCAGCGCCGAAGAACCCGTGTATCCTGTACCATGATGACGGAAGATGTATTGCACGAGTGTTTCTTAAAAATCAGTGGAAAAACAATATGGCAGTCATATGAACAGTATATAAGAACCGCTAGCCTTGCGATTAGACAAGTCATCGTTGATCATGCGCGTCGTAAACTCACTGAAAAAAGAGGGGCAGGTGAAGTTTCACTCTCTCTAGAAGATGCCGAAGCAATTTTTCCTGAGTTTAATGAAACACCCGAACAAATCCTTGTGGTAAATGACTTGCTTGAAAAGTTAGAAAAAAAACAACCTCGTTTGTCCGTAATAGTCAATGCCAGATATTTTGCAGCACTTACCGAAACTGAGACAGCTGAAGCGCTAGGGCTTTCTGAAAGGACCGTTAGACGAGACTGGCAAGCGGCAAAAAGCTGGCTAGCATCAAAAATGGAAGTTTCGTACTAGGGCCTTGGCACTTCCGCATACCCAACGAACGTAGTCAAAAAATTCTCGACTGGGCTTGCTGTATACCATACACGAAAGACATTTTGTTCTGAGGTGATTCCGGATTCTAGAAGTACATCTGGCGCAACCAATTCTACTTGATGCCATGGAAACTCTTTCACAATGACGGGTGATTCCGTTGCCACATATCCGCCATCAAATAGTGACGACGTCTGTACTGTTTTGCGAGGAATCGTCACAAGAAAATAGCATCAGCGTGCACAGCAACTTTATTAAAATTCGCATGTCATAATTATGAACGTTTCATTTGTAGTTAATCATAGCAAATCAATGTAGCGATAGATAAATGCGTTATTTAATAAGTGTTTTTTTGCGAGTGATACGCTTACGTATGTATAAAAAACAATACTTAATAAGTAGGGGCAACCCCACTTTGATTGGATAAAGCTGGAAGGTGAATAGCCGATATATTAGTTACGAAGGTTAACCGAAGTATTGGTGATAAAGATAAAGTTTTTAAGGCAAATCAGGAAAAAAAGCATGTCGGAACGCATTTTATTTGCGCTCAGCAGTCTTTTGTTTGTGTTTGTCACGCCGCCAACAATCATTCGTTTAATTAATCAAGATTGGGCTATATTTTTTCTCGACCTATTTTTAGTGTCAAGCGCTGCCTTTATTTTTTACAACACCCTCAAAGGGCGTTATCTAACCTTTCTTAAATTTTATATGTGCTGCCTGGTATCACTTGGCGCGTCACTCACCGTGATTTTTGGAGGCGTGGAACAAGTTTACTGGATTTACCCCACTGTGTTGACAGCGTTTTTTCTAGTTAAACATCGATATGCATTCTTATTCACTTTCGCAATCTCGGTCGCGATTGCACCGGTATTGATGGATAACTTACAAGGTATGCATATCCTCACAATTTATTTTGCACTCTATGGTACCACGGGTTTTATAAGTGCTTTTTCTCAGGAAATTATTAGCGAGAATAAGTCACTGAGTTCACTCGCAACTATCGACCCGTTGACCGGCGCAGGGAACAGGCGATTATTTGCTGAAGAAGCAAACGCATATATAAAATCCTCAAAAGAAGACGGCCTCATCTACTCAATGATTGTTATCGATATAGATGATTTCAAAATAATTAACGACACAAAAGGCCATATCGTTGGCGATCAGATCCTACAGCACCTGTGTTCGACTATCTCGAAAAGGTTAGCGAGTAGCGCAAATCTTTATAGGTTAGGCGGAGAAGAGTTCGGGATAATAGTTCCTGGTGACAATCTGACCGACGGCATTAATTTTGCCGAACTCGTTAAGTTTGTCATTGCCAATGAGCACGATAGTCAGCTTCCGCCTTACACCGTATCCATGGGAGTGGCAATTCTCAAGCGCAATGAATCGCTAGATGACTGGTTACATCGTGCAGATATTGCTATGTATACGGCGAAATCGAACGGGAAGGATAGAATATTTAAAGCTGAAGAACTGCCAAAGGGCGACATCGTCGAGGACTTCAGTCGCCATCGAAGCAGTAGAGCATCGAAACGTTAATAAATAATAAACAAAACCCCGGTTCAATTTTAGCGTTGTCTAATGATATTTAGCATTCTTCGCAATGGTTCAGCCGCGCCCCATAAAAGCTGGTCACCCACTGTGAACGCATTGATGTATTCAGCTCCCAAATTCATTTTACGAACTCGTCCAACAGGGATATCCAATGTGCCGTTTACTGCCGCGGGCGTCAGAGATTTCAGTGTTAAATCACGATCGTTTTCGATTAGTTTTACCCAAGGATTCGCTTCCATGATGATTTGTTCGACATCAGCGATTGGCACGTCTTTTACGAGTTTAATCGTCAATGCCTGTGAATGGCAACGCATGGCCCCTATTCTTACGCAGGTACCGTCAATGGGTATAGGATTGTTAACGTTACCTAGTATTTTGTTAGTTTCAACGTAAGCTTTCCATTCTTCCTTTGATTGACCATTTTCTAACTGAACATCAATCCAAGGTAATAAGCTTCCTGCTAATGGTGCACCAAATCTTTCTGTCGGCATCGAATCACTTCGAGTAAAGGCAGAAACATCGCGATCAATTTCCAAAATAGCAGATGAGGGTTGTGCCAACTTATCGGAAACGCTCTGTTCAATCGCTCCCATTTGTTTAATTAACTCGCGCATATTCTGCGCCCCTGCACCGGATGCTGCTTGGTAAGTCATTGACGTGACCCATTCAACTAATCCAGCGTTGAACAATCCACCTAACCCCATAAGCATAAGGCTCACGGTACAGTTTCCACCGATGTAGTTTTTATTACCGTTATCTAAGCTCTGGGCTATGACATTTTTATTTACAGGATCAAGAATAATACACGCATCGTCTGCCATGCGAAGAGCTGACGCAGCATCAATCCAATACCCCTGCCATCCTGATCCTCTTAGATCCGGGTAAACTTTTTTGGTGTAATCTCCGCCTTGACATGAAATAACCACATCCATTTGAGATAACGTTTGAGCATCATAAGAATCCTTGAGAGGGCTCGATGCAATAGCGTAATTTTCACCGGTAAATGTCGGTCCTGCTCCACCAACATTTGACGTTGTAAAAAAATGTGGTTCTATACCGTCAAAATCATTTTCAGCCTGCATTCGCTCCATTAATACAGACCCAACCATTCCTCGCCAACCAACGAAACCAACTTGCATTTACGGATACTTCCTTACTCATAAACCTATTGCTGGGATAGTACAACAAAACTTTCGTATAACCTATGCAACCATATGATTATAATTTCGCTGATTTTAACTGTGGACTTGGAGCGAGTCGCGCGGAGGAAGGGTTGATGCTCATAGGTTAAGCGGTAGAGCGCCTGGCGTAGCTTAAACGAACGGCATTAGATGAAGGGTGGTAATTTACACCACCCCTAAGATTCAGTTCCTTGCGGTATTGAAGTGTTATTTGTTTTTTAGGTAAGCAAGCATTGTATCTGCATCAGACACTTCAAAAGGGTCATCGGGCGCGTTGTCTGAATATCCTGGCTCGACAAACATGTGTTTGATGTCACCGTTTTCTACATACATTGAATACCTCCAGCTGCGCATACCAAACCCGAGGTTTGCTTTGTCTACAAGCATGCCCATTTTTCGTGTAAATTCGCCGTTGCCATCCGGCAGTAAAAACACATTATTGGCGTTTTGGCTCTTACCCCATTGATACATAACAAATGCATCATTTACCGACAGACAAACAACAGCATCGACGCCAAGGGAAGTAAATTCCTCATAAAGTTCTTCATATCTTGGTAAATGAGATGTTGAGCATGTTGGAGTAAACGCACCGGGAAGTGAAAACAACACGACGTTTTTACCTTTGAATACATCATCGCTAGTGAGATCCTTCCACTCAAATGGGTTTTCTGTTTGCAGCGCTTCGTTTCTCACGCGGGTTCTGAATGTAGTATTGGGTACAGTGTGTGTCTCGGCCATGGAGGTATCCTTTTTGAATATGATTAAACTTACTAGGGGCTGTTTTTCTTTTATTAAAAGATAAACAGCCCCTAATAGTGTAGTGAAAATATGAGATTTTTATAATTGAATGTCTAGATGGCTATAATCAAGATTTTAGGTATAAATCTCAATAAGTTAGTTGAATATAGTCACCAATTAGATGTAAGTAAATAACAATTACTTTACGAAACGCGAATAATAAGAGAAGCTTTAGGCATGCAATCCATACTACGGATTGATAAAACATAGCTATAAATAAAAGATGTAATAAGCGATGCAGTTAACAGATTGGTACTATACGGGCAGTTTTTTAAACATAGATGACCATAAAATTTTCTATAAAATGGATGGCGAAGGACCTGTATTGCTATTGATTCATGGATACCCAACATCGAGCTGGGACTGGCATAAGGTTTGGCCCGCGCTCACTCAGCATTTTCATTGCATCGCTATAGATATGCTGGGTTTTGGCTACAGCAGCAAGCCTCAACAAAACTATTTGATATCTGAGCAAGCCGATATCATAGAACGCAGTTTGCAGCACCTAAAGGTTACAAATGCGCATGTTGTTTCACACGATTACGGCGACACCGTTGGCCAAGAGCTGTTGGCTAGGCAATTAGAAAAAAAGCTTTCATTCAATGTAAAGACGCTTCATCTTTTAAACGGCGGCTTATTTCCCGAAACTCACAATGCTTTGTTGGTTCAGAAACTACTATTAGGTCCTTTTGGTGGGATACTCGTTCGTTTGTTCAGCCGCAAAAAATTAGAAATCAATCTAAAGAAAATTTTTGGAACTTACACGCCTCCTTCAGAGCAAGAACTAAAAGACTTTTGGTATTTGATCAATTACAACAAGGGTAAATTGGTCATGCACAAGATACTGGACTACATGCATCAACGCGAGCAATATCGAGAAAGATGGGTAGGTGCTCTGCAAGACCCCAAGACACCCAGACATCTCACCGTGGGTATGGCAGACCCAATTTCTGGCGCAAACATGGTCGAACGTTTCAAAGAACTAATTGAGAACACAACGATTACCGAATTAGATGACATTGGCCATTTTCCGCAGATTGAGGCGCCTGATGTTGTCGCCCTCGAGATTTTAAATTTTATAAAAGTTAATCCGAACTAACTATTCGCTAACGATAGTCTGCCTGTCCAAGGGCGGAAGCGATACGTTTACCCGTTCTTTGAACCCTTCTTGGAGGGCATCTGCCATCCATTTATCCGCGCGCACTACTTCTCCTTTTGTAAATATCTCATAACCATCTCCACCTGCAGCAACAAAACCCGTGGTTGCAACCGTATAAAGTTGCTCATCGTTTATTGATTCGCCATTCCACAGCGCTTGCAAGACTCTTTGAAATTTGGGTTTAGATGGGTTGTATTTAATTTGAAGTCCTGAAAACTGCGCAATTCCATAAGGCAAGGTACAGCTATATTCAATAAGTTGCTTAAGTTGTTTTCCGGTTATCTGCACCGTAGTTAGCTTATCTACAAATGGATAGACATTAATTAAATCTTCTTTGGTAACCGGTCCAGAGTTTAAATCGGCTCTTATTGCACCCGAGTTAAGTAAGGCAATATCGGCTCCACTTTGCGACCTCATAATATCGCTTAGAATGTTACCAATCGTCGATTCTCGATTGTACTGTCTTAATGCGGCATTCTGCATGTATGCGACTTCTTCCGTGAGTTCCGGATTTTGTTGGCGCTGCTTCTCAATAAGCTTCAAGGTTCCCTTATCTGGTGATTCATCTTTTGCATTCACAGGTATCAGTCTACCTTCAATAAAACGGACGCTTTTGTCTTTTTCATTAAACGCAAATTTTGTATATCCAAGATGCATCCCTTGACCAAAAGTAATGCCAATAACCGTGCCGGTGTCAGGATGTATAACAGGGTTATTCAAACCATTATCGGAGTGCCCCCCAAAAATCACATCGACATTCTTGAGTTTCCCAGCCATTGCATAATCCTCATCAAAGCCGCGTTGTACGGATGGATCTGACTCTTTGTTGGTTTGCATTGGTGCCGTTTTATTTTGATGGGTTAACACAACCACGATGTCCACATCATCCTTGATTTTATCTACCCAATATTGAGCCGTTTCGGTTGGGTCCTTTATTGCCAATCCGGTTCGCTGAAATTTTGCGATTGTATTGTAAAAAGCATCGACGCCCATTACACCGACAACGCCAATTCTGACACCATCTCGTTCAACTATGGCATATGGCCGAGAAAAAGTACGTCCCGAATCCTCATAGATGATATTCGCATTTAAGACTGGAAAACTTGCCCTGTACATAGTTTCGGACAAAACTTCCCAACCATATTCAAACTCATGATTACCTAGCGTAATAACGTCATAGCCCATAGTGCTGTAGAGATCAAAAGGTAGTTTACCGAGAGATTTTTTGGATAACGCGCCGGTAAAGATATCCCCTGCATCAAACAAGAAGCTAACGTCATGCGCTTCGCGCGTTTGCTTTATCAATGTGGCTAAATATGGAATCCCGCCCATAAACTCGATGTCATCTCTCCAAACCGATTCGATTGGCTCATAAACACTTTCTATGTCATTGGTATGCAATAGAACGACTTCTTTAATATCGCCAAAAGCGATCTGTGACTGAATGAGTAATATAAGAACTAGATTGCTAGAAAAGGTAATGAATTTGTTGGTATTGAATGTAAACATAGCACCTGACTATCGATTGGCATTTCTTACCAAAACTAACACCAATGATTATCTTCGTCTAATTACAATGCAAAGCGTCTGTTACACGCAAACACGATCGCGGCTAGCTGTATGTGCCAAACAAACATCATTACAGGCGGAATAGAATCACAAGTGTTCTTTCAAAAACCTATCAATGGCTAGCATTGCGTTCATTCTATTTTCCGCCGAACTTAAGTGATGATCGCCTTTTTCCAGTTTAACAAACTCAAATACCTTGTTAGCATCCTCGAGTTTATTTGCCATGTTTTTTGATTGTCTGAATTTAACCACATTATCCCTTTCACCATGGATAAGTAATACGGGGATATCTATGTTGTCAATGTGATTAATAGGCGAAATTGTTTCGAGGTGGTCTTCATCCACGTTGCCTTGTGAAATTACCTTTTCCCAATAGCTCACCACCCAGTGGTTTTTGCCATATTCTCGGCGATCTGTTTTCATCATTCGCTCAACATCAGACACGCCATTTATAGATACTGCGCATTTATAAACGTCGGGAGTGAAAGTGGCGCCAGCAAGCGCAGCATATCCACCATAACTTGCGCCCACAATGCAGACTCTTTCTGGATTTATGGTACCCTTTTCCACCAAGTCGCTAATAGCATCGGTTAAGTCATCTTGCATTTTTTTGCCCCATTCACCTCTCCCTGCAATCCGATGCTCAGGTCCGAATCCTGTTGCCCCCCTAAACTGGGGTTGGATAACCGCGTACCCCTGACTTGCAAAGTACTGCGCCATATAGTCAAATCCTTTTCTATCATAGGCTTCGGGGCCACCGTGAGGAAACAAGATCGCAGGCAAATTTTTGGCTGGCTTATTATTTGGTAGTGTTAACAGGCTTGGAATAATCATTCCGTCTCTTGCAGTGTATTGATAGTCCTGTATCCCATGGACAAACTCATTTGGTATGAAATCTCGTTTGGCCGCGATGAAATTTAGGTTTCCGTCTTGATATAACACATAGATACCTGATGTATTTCCCCCCTCCAACAAGAACACTATCTTGCTCCAATCTGGCGTATAATCAACGATGGTAATGCCTTGGTCAGGCAACGCTGCTTCCATTCCCTTCATTCGGGCATTCAATTTTTCGTCAAAGAATTCATATGTTGGCGTGAATCCGGAATATCTAACACCATACACAATGCGATTTAGATCGGTGATGATGGATTCAACGTCTTTGTCAGTTTTACTAAATATCGGTTCAGACAAGGTACCCGTGTCGAGACTCCTTTTGTAATAAGCGAATCTGCCAGTACTAGGGTTTTGCTTACTCACAATAAGTGCGTCTCTTGCCGGGGTTAATCCAGAAAAACCAAAACGTCTGATATCGGTCTCTTCTTCAAAAATTACCCGCCACTTTCTGCCTTCTCGAATTTCGACTTTATGGATATTTGTTTTGTTGTTGTAACGTTCACGTACGAGAGTTTCACCGTCACTACCCATAAAGAAATCAATTACATCGCCTCTGCCTTTTTGATGTTTTCTAGGCGGTCTGTCCTTAACCAAATTTGCGCGAAATAATGAAAATACGCCTTCACTCTCCCATGCTGGCATATACGCTTCTTTTCCATCTTCAGAGATCCCTACGATCCTGCCGATGCTGGACTGCCCGCGATAGATACCATCTCCTGGCTCCAATAACCGATGAACCTTGTTAGTTTCGACGTTATACACAGCTGCGGTGCTAATGTCGTGTCGACCACGAAAACCTGATATCTTTTGATTTGTCTCAGTAATTAAAACAACCTTGTCTTCGTCTACAAAATAGATGAATGAAGGTTTGACCTCCGCAACATTGACCATGCCAACGCGCTCACTGGTCTGCAAGTTGATGACGATTATCAAATCATATTCTTCACTCGTTCTCCTAAAAGCAAGACGTTCACCCTTTGGTGAAATAGCCAATTGGCTAATCTCGGGAAGCTTTGCGTAGTCAGCTGCTGTGAGTGTTACGGAATTGTTTCTCGCCTCCGATGAAGGCATAAAAATAACTAGGGATAAGAGAATCGACAAGAACAATGTCAATTTTGATATTAAGCGCATTTGGGTTACTCCATCTGGCAAATGCCAACAATCCATGATGGCAAACAAACTAAAGCCTAAATTAGGAGCCGGAAATTAGCATAGAATCCACTTGATTTGCAAACTTATCAGGATTAAGTTGTCAATTCGTTTAGTTTTACGCACAAAAGGCACGCTTTCTTCGATGATACCTTCATTACCTTAAACCATTCTTACCACTGTTAAATGCTAACAAGTATTTGAATAATGGTTATTGCAAAGATGCGTTTTATTGCAGATACTTTTTATACGTTTAAGTTGTAAACCATTTGATAATTAGAATCTTTTTATCTAACAGGCGAACCACAGAGAATGCTAAAAAACACACTTTCTTACTTCATTATCATAACCTTTTTTATCATAACTACATTTGCGACAAACGGTGCAGACGTTACCGTAAGTGAATTCAATAATGCGTATAAAGAATACGTTAGCAACGTCAATAACAATGCTGATGAAACGCAATTAGCAGAGGACGCGTTAGTGCTTTTTGAAATGAGTACAAGCCTTTCGGGAAAACAACATCCAAATACTATCGCATTGCTGAATTCCGCAGCCAATCATTATCGCAATGCCGGCATGTTAGAAGACGCAATCAAGTATTACGATGAAACGCTTTCGTTGATTGATAACTCCGAATTAGAATCAACCGTCACTCATGTCAATCTGCTTGCGGAAATACTCGATACAAAAGGCGCAACATCATCCAGAGACCGCGACGAGATATCCGAAGAACTTTTCCGAGAAGTTCGCGATTTGTTTCAACAAACAGATCCAGACGAGACACTACTTGTCTCTCTAAATGCGTTTAGCACTATGATTGAAAACAAAGATCTTGGCGTTAAGTTTTCGAGACTCAATCGGTTTGCAAATAAGTTAATCGCAAAAGCAGAAGAACTGCTACCTGAAACAAGTTTTGAACTCATTCGTGCACAGTTCAATCAGGGCATATTACTGCAATCGATGAAAGAAGAAAAAGAAGCAATAAATGCCTTTGTGAAGGTGGTGGATGTTGTCTCAAACAATACCGATTACAGCCATCCGTATGAAGTTGCAGCTCACGCAAGACTCGTTAACCTTTTTGAGAAGAAAGGTGATTCACAAGCCGCGACTGAACACTGTCTTGCGATTGGAAAAATGACGCCATGGCAAGAGGATATAAAACCCCAGCCACTTTTCAGGCTACCGCCAAAATACCCAACGAAAATGGCAAGGAATAGGAAGGAAGGCTGGGTGCTTCTGTCCTTTGATATTAGTGCATATGGATTTG
>DDLV01000047.1 GCA_002340325.1 Glaciecola sp. UBA2563
ATGTTGATTTTTAAAAGTGTGCTCGCGCAGGGAAGCGCGAGCCCAAGCGGCCATGGATGGCGTAAAGCGTCTTTTAAAAGTCAATATTCCGTAGCTAGATAGCTCAGCCTAAGCGAACAGCATTATGCGAAAGCCCTAATAGCTTTTTTCAGCCTGTGTCATTTTGATGATCGAAGATTGCTTGGATCCAATGCTTGCAAATGTGAACGTTTCGTCAGCGGGATTGAAATCGAATACTTCGGTATCAAACAGCGTGGGTCGCTGGTATTCATTGATTTGCCCGCTATTTACATCAAAAATATCAAGGCGCTCTTGTTCAACAAATGCCACATAGTTTGGGTAAATTCGCAAGATATTGGGGTCAGTAATCTTTCGTTCAAGCACTATCTCACTACCTTCAACAACACGCACATATCCTTCTCTTGATAATGTTAACGAGAGTGCATCGGATAGCGGTAATTGCATGAGAACATTAGTAGCCATACGCTCATAGGTGTTTTCGGTGAGGTCATATTGAAAAACCGCATGATCAAACCTGGGATCTAACGAAGTAAAATACAATTGGTTATCATCGTTTAAGTCAAATTGAGGGAACCCAGCTTTGCTTATTGGGATATCTAACCACCGAAATTCTCCTGTAGCCGGTTCAATGATAAATATGCGATCCGCACTTGTTCCTGCTATTAGTGAGGATGATGGATTCGATACCAAATGTTGAATTGACGACAGGCTCTCCAGCTCTGCCACAATACGATGTTGTTCCTCAACTACTCTTGTAATACGCATACCGTTAGCTTGATAGCCACTAACAAAGAGTTTGTCATTTTCAGCTGTGATGGAAGATATAGCGTCAGCGCTGCCGAGTTCTCGCGCAGCAGTGAGCGCATTGTTATTTTTAGGCACCAAAGAATGTTCATAGATTTTAAAAGTATCAGCGGCCCGGTGCACTAGAAGACAATTAGCACCACAAACGCCGATAAGTTGGTCACCTACCTTTAATCGAGTTTGCCATAACGTTAAGTCTTGTGTTTGAACATTAAATCCAAAAACCCGATTATCTTTACTTGCCAGCATGACACTTTCAAAGACGTCGGAATCGACAATCTTTGCAATAGGGAAATTAAGTTCTTTGGGTTCGCGTACGTTTGAGGAAATGTCGAAAACGGTAAGAACCGAGGATACTAATTCATTAGAATACATAAATAATTTGTCGAGCTTATCAGTGATATGTATGCTATCGATACCGCTCTCGATATTATCTAGCAGAACTTCCGTTCGGGTAGGTGCATTGACATTTGCTTTGATAACTTGTTTGGTGGATTCTTGTTTTTCTGCATTGCTATTCCCTTCCTCTGATAATAATGCAGCGTCGGTATTTTCGATTTTTTGATCAATGCTGTAATAAATGTCCCCAGTTACACTATCAAAAGCTATTATTTGCTCTGGAACATTTGCCAGGATTATGGTGTTGAGATTGGCATTGATACTGAGATCCCAATAAGTGAATTCTACAACATCATTTTGTTTCGTTAAGATATAGGCGGCCTTTTGATTAACAGAAAGACCTTCATACAAAAGTGCCTTGTTATTTAACTCTATCCGAATATCTTGCTGATTGTCAGAAAACCACGTTGCTGCAACTAAATTGTCATTGTTAGTGATCGTAAACAGCGCATTATTCGACAGTGGATATGTCCGCCAACCATGTTCAATTGCATGAGTTTTTTCTTCATGTGTTGTCCAGGTTGAAAGAGGCTCAGCGATTTTTGGAGAATAAAATACCGAGAAATAAATAATCGCGATACAAATCAGACAACATATCAAAAAGGAACTGAACCATCGCATGGGAGAGGCACGCTCAGGTTGGACGTCTTCTGATTCGAAAATGACTGGGGGTAAAAACAAATAGCCTCGTTTTGGAATGGTTTTTATATATCTTGGCGATCTTGCATTATCCAACAGTGCTTCACGTGTCTTTTTAACGACTGCTCTA
Organism: Glaciecola sp. UBA2563; assembly: GCA_002340325.1. Classification (GTDB taxonomy): domain Bacteria; phylum Pseudomonadota; class Gammaproteobacteria; order Enterobacterales; family Alteromonadaceae; genus Glaciecola. The sequence continues at coordinate 1,994 of DDLV01000047.1, forward strand.
AGTCTGTCATCTGCGTTTTCTGGGTCATCCCAAAGCGTTGTCAATATCTGTTTTCTTTCTAGAACCTCTCCATTACTCTCAACCATTAATGTGAGAAGCGATTGGACCTTAGGTTCTACTTGTGTTTCTTGTCCTTCCGCGTCAGCTAGTACGCCCTTGAGTAGGTCAAATTTGATGTCTTCAAATCTTGCATAACGTGCGTCTGGCATATTCTTTGTGACCGTTTTGATATTAATTTTCAATTTCTGAGTGATTGACAGATTTATTATTAACGGCGAAAGAAAAAAGAATGTTAGGTGCAATTAGTCGTCAGTTATGACGTTATGAAATTATCGTCACTGCCGATACTCTGAGATAACGGAGCAGCAAAAATCTACACGAACACGTCACCCAAAATCAAAACGTAAGCTGCGCTTTTCCCTGTCTTATAAAACGTACGTACTGGATTAAGAAGCTTAACTAATGACCAAGTCTATTTTTCTACTATTGTCGCTATTAGTCATTTCAGTGTCTTGGATTGCTGAGGCTTTGGCACAAAAACCAGAACAAACCTTCCGCATTGGCGTGAGTGATCAGAGCCATTATCCTCTTTTCGATTTTAGTAACGATGACGATAAGGGCCTGGCACACAAAATCTTGTCCCTGTTCGCAGAGAAAAATAATTTCAAGTTTGAATATGTGGCAATGAACTATGTCAAATTGCAAGATGCAATCGAAAAGGGTGATATAGATTTCATTTTTCCAGACAACCCATCATGGCGGGCATATAGATACAAGAGAGAACACAACATTTACAGTTTGCCGTTTATGCAAGCTGTGTCCTCGACATTCGTGTCTACTAAACACAAAGACATTGAAATAGACCAAGTAACATCAGTCGCCATCCCTTTTGGGTATTCACCGCTCACTTGGTATGCTGCGATTGACAAATACAACATAGAAACATTAACGACCTCTGACCTTTATGCATCAATTCAATCTCTCTACAGAGGTAATGTGCTAGCCGCTGATATTGAATACAACGTCGCCAAACATTTGATCAAAGTACTGCCAAACTTGGATGCAATTGTGGTCAATAAGAATTTGCCCAGTTCGCCCACAAACTACCATCTTTCAACTGTCAAGCACATACTAATGCTTGAGCGCTTTAGTTATTTTGTGAGCAAACATCAACAACAGATTGATGATTTACGCAAGCAATCTCAAATAAAGAACTATAAAGACGTTTTTGGTAGAGATGGTAGTGGTGTATTAGATTCTTGGTTGGAATTAGAAGAATGATAGATATTCAATGATTGTTAAGAGGTAATCACCGAATATCAATGACACTATTGGTCGACGACATGCAATTGGATATTGAGCATTTTCATAAATTGCTGTTTGGATGCATGGGTAAAGCAAATGTCATTAAGCAACGCATTAATATTTGTTTTTACGTCTGTTGTGTCGCCAAGTGCGCTGCTTTTGGTCTCAAACTCAATCAACTCGGACAGTAAATCAATAGCAATCTGATAGTTTTTTGTTTGCCCTTTTAAAATATAATGATTCACCAAGCGTTTATAAATATCGATACCCTCTAGGTAGTATTCGTTTTGCAAACAGACATATGCGAGCTCATGCAATGAATCTTCTAAAAATTCATATCTTCTTGTCAGTTGTATTGCACTTGTAAGGCGGTTAATTGCAATGTAAAAATCGAGTAAGGGTGAATAGTCTTTTGCATCCTTCGGTAAATTATTGTCCAAAGACGCCTTGATCATATTTTCAGCTTTTGCATGGATCTCTTGTTCTTCATCGCTGTCTTCGTCAACCATATCTAATATTCTTTGCAAATCATTTACTGATAAACTGGATGCAAAGAGCGTCCACGCGCAAGCTTTAGCTTCATTCATCTTTCCTACAGCGTGTTTAAGCGAATACTTTGCATAATTAGATTTATATATATCTTCTTTCGATTTTGCTAAAGCGCCCACTGCATCTAAATACTTCTCAGCTAAAGAATACTCGTTGCTGTCAATAAGTTTTGTGAGGTAACTATAGCCGGTAACAAACGTTGGTTTGGCGAGAAATGCGAATTTTATTGCTCTAGATATTTCTCCTTTCCGTTCGTGATAGTTGGCAAGCGAGTTAGCGTAAGCGTTAAGTTGATACTTGGCAATAGTCTCTCTTTCATCTTGTTTTTTGCATCGTTCACTGAGTTCTTTGTAATACAACCTTTGTAATTCATCATTTTCAGTCGGTATGAATTTCCCGCCTACGTCACCAAAATCAATATAAGTAAACTGGTGGTCCAAAATATTGAGTAATCTGGTCAGTTTGCTATCAACGGACTCATCAATTGCATTAAATGCCTGTATAACGCCTTTTTCGATAAGATGAAAAAGGCCGAAGCGAAAACCGCCTGAGTCATCAATGCGTTCTAGGATTTTATCGTAACGCGCAAGCGCGTAGAGACATAGTTGGTATGCGTTTTCGGCAGGGAGCTTGCCAATTACTTCCAACAACAGATTCATCTGCTTTCTTGATTTATCGAAGTAGTTTCGTACTTGTTGGTGCCGCCAGACATCGCGTAAAGGCATCGCTTTTATGATGCGTTTTCGTAAATCTTTTATATCGAAATCGCCAATCGTAATATCAGCAAACATTAACCATTGGTTAAATTTATCGGCATCTTCCGATAATAGTTTGTAGAGTTCTTCAGCCAGCGTATCTTGGTCAAGCGTTTTTAAATAGCCCTTGACGCGCTCTGCTGGTTTACCTGACAACAGTGCCTCAAGCGTCTGTTTCTCTTTTTCGTAATGCAGCGCCACTGCGACACAATGCTCACAGAAATCAAAGCCCTCAGATGCCGGACAAGTGCAGCCTCCATCAAACCCGTTATTTAGCACAGCTAATTTAATATCATAAACATAAGTATCTTGTACTTGCGCTGAAATTTGGTTGCCGTCCAGAGTAAAGGAAATCACCGCATTCTGATGAAATAGCGTTGTGCCTTTTTCGAAAGCAGCTTTGCCTGCCAATCGAAGTATCGTCGAATGTAGTTCCAATGGCATATATGAAAGTGAAATCAAAACCGAAATAGTATCAATGAAGGACAAACAATTGAAGAAAAACAGGTCTAAATTGCGGTTTGACGTAGACTCACTATTCTCAAACAAGCATAAATGCTACATAGCACGTCAACTTAATGCTTTCTTCAACTTTGCCGATACCTGCGTTGTATAAAGATAATTTACGACAGTCTTTTATTTCTGTCGACGTGATTTGCTTTTTAACCGGTAAAAAGTATGCAGATAAGTTGGAAAGATTTTCTCAAGCGCAAATTGTACAAACCCTCTGGGTATGATGCCATTGGTCTTGCTTACACGGCAGACCAACTCTTACTTTGTGCGCTGAAACATGACGGCGACAACGTGACGTGGTCGTTGGACGCAACCTTTTCTCATAACAATTGGCAAGAAAAATTGCGTACTTATGTAAAAGAACACAAGTTAGAAGGCACTGCTTGTTATTTTGCGCTGACGGCGCACTGGTACAAACTACTTCAAATAGACAAACCAGATGTCCCGTCGCAGGAACTCATGCCCGCACTTCAGTGGCCGCTGCAGGAGCTTATTGGTTCTCAGCAAAGTATGGTTTACGACTATACCGACCTTCCAGTCAAAGTGTCCGGAATCGACAAGGTACTCGCAGTCGCAATTGCGAAAAAGGAAATTGAGACAATCAGCGACGCCATTTTTAACGCAGAACTTTTCTTGCAAACAATTACTGTCGAAGAATTCGCAATATTAAATCTATTGCCTAAATCTACAGAGGCAGTCATAACCTTGATTCAAGAACAGGGTGAAGAACTCGTTATCAGCATCGTAAAAGACGGGCTGCTTTATTTCTCTCGAAAGCTTAAAGGGTTTGAAAACATTGGCAGCTTTACGGATAGCGAACTTGATATGGGTATTCTGGATTCGTTGGGTGTTCAGGTACAGCGGACCATGGATTATTTCGAAAGCCAACTACGGCAGCCGCCGGTCAGTAAAATCTTAGTAAAGTTGGATACACGTCACGATAAATATGTGGCTGAAAAGATTGCTGTTGCTATGGGAGTTAAGTGTGAGCTGCTTGTCCCAGATATTCAAATGGACAGCGAGTTGAATCTGCATATGGCGAGTTTTAGCTGCTTGGGTGCAGCGATGACACATTTTAGTGTAGATGAGCAAATCGGAGAGAAAAGTGAAGTCACAAATTAATCTCTACCACAAAGAGTTTCGCCCAGTCTTTGAAGTATATAGTGGCCAAAATCTTATTATTGTAAGTGTTTTTTGTGTGTTACTTGTTGGTCTTGCATCCGGTGTCACACATTACTATAAAGGAAAAGCAGAGGCTGAACTGACATCAGTTCAAAGTGAACTTAGCAAAATTGAAAGTCAGGTTAGCGAGTTGAGAAATGAGCTAGAAGCACGAACAGAAGATCCGATCCTTAAAGCAAAACTCTCTGCAGCTATCGACGACGTAAAAACCCAGCAAACGCTGGTTGCACAAATTCAATCTTTATCAGGTCTGAAAAGCAAGGCTTTCTCAGGTTTGTTTGATGCATTTTCCAGCAACAACAAGCCAAATTTATGGCTCACTTCATTTACCGTTAATGAGAACGACCTCACCATCAAGGGCGAACTTTCAGCGCCTACCGCCCTACCCAACTGGATAAGCGGGCTAACAAATTCAGCTTATTTTAACGGTCAAGAGTTCAGTGATGCAGTCGTGGAGCGTAATCAAGGCAGCCTTGCCTTCGAACTCACAAGCCAACGCATTAAAGAGCGACAGAACGAAGTTATCGACACAGCTGTAACTGCGGAAGACGGAGGCGATAATGGCTGAAAACGCTTCTGATAGTTCGCTTTTCAACCGTCTACTTCTCGCGTACGAAAATCGAAACGCGTCTGAGAAGCGCCTAATCTTTTGGACGGTACCTGGACTGATATTGTTTATTGGTGCGATTGCGTTTATTGAGCCAGTTTATATTGAGATTACCGACATAAACAAAAGAGTGGATAGGGTAGAGACGCAAAAAGCTGCATTCGCAGATACAAAGCAAGAATTATTCAATGCAGCACTGCTTGATCCAGATGAACAAATCAACGCGGACATTGAAGAGACTGAAAAGCGACTGGCGTCCCTGAAAAAAATATTCGACAAAGAACTAGGGCAACTTGTATCCCCGCAGGCGATGCCTACTTTGCTAAGTCAGTTATTTGAAAAGGCAGGTTCACTGCGCTTACAAAAAATGGAATCAATAAAGCCAGTACCTCTTTTTACTCAGAACAGTGCAGAACAAAAGCTATTTCAGCACGGCATTAGGATCACGTTTGAGGGTGGATATCTCGATACCCGGGATTTTTTGGCGAAAGCTGAAGCGCTTGGTTGGAAGTTGTATTGGCGATATCTCGAATATCAAGTCGACGAGCATCCCAATGCTACGACAGAACTGGAAGTGTTTACATTGAGTACGAGCGAGGCGTTCATAGGTGTTTATTAAATTATTTTCAACGGTTTACTTAGCTACTGCATTTTTGTTGATTCAAACATCGGCGGTATTCGCGTTTGTTGATGCAAAAGACTACCAACTAAAAGAACACAAGGTAAAAGATCCGACGAAACCTCCAAGTGTTATTGTGCAGCAACTAGCAAAAGAAATTAAACCAAAGAATGAACTCAAATTGTCGGCAATCTTTAAACGTCAGAACAAATTATATGCTGTTATCAACGGAGAAATTTTTAGTGCAGGAGAGAAATTAGAAGGCGTTGATGTCGATATGAAAGTCGAAGAAATTGACGCTGGAACTGTTGTACTGAAGTCGCTAGGTCAAGATGAATTGACAACAAAACTAACCGTTGATGAACAAGCTCAAATTAGCAAGCAGGTGGTAAAATGAGGATGTTTAGTAATAAAACAGTACCAAAACGCGTTTTAGTATCCTTCGGGGTTGTATGGTTGTTAAGTGGGTGTGGTTCTACAGACAAGAGTCATGTTGAACAGTCTCTGGCTAACGAACTTGCAAATTTTGAAAAACCGGCGAGGAAAAAGTCTGAGCTGACACAGATCCCTGAAAGCATTTCTCAGGCGTTATTTGGTACAGATTCCTCAGTTCCTGATAATCTTATAGATGCCGAGCGCTATGATATAAGCGCACGTGGCGTACCTGCTCGTAGTTTCTTTTCTGGTTTGGTAAAAGACACTCCTTATTCAGTGGCGATGCATCCAAAAGTTAAAGGGGATATATCGCTTGAATTAAAACAAGTAACACTGCAAGAGATATTCGATTTAGTCACTGATATGTATGGCTACCATGTAGAGAAACAATCAACAATTTATCGTATCTTCCCTGCTGGACTGCACACTGAGATATTCAGTGTGAATTACCTTATGATGCAGCGTTCAGGCCAGACACAAACCAGTATAATCTCTGGAGGTGTTGCACAGGGTTCGGGCGGTGGCGGCTTTGGACAAAACAATTTCAACAATAATCAAAATTTTGCAAACAGTGGCAGCAGTAATAATAGCAGCGGTGGCGGGTTAGCCAGCTTATTTGGAGGCGGCAATAATAACAATAACGGTTCAAGCGGTTCTAGTATTCCAAGCTCAGGAGGCGCCAGTGGAAGCCCTGGTAGCAACGGAACTGTTATTAGCACAAGCAGCGAATCTAACTTTTGGCAAAACCTCGAACTGTCTCTGAGAAAAATGATTGGTGAAGATGATGGGCGCGCTGTGCTGGTATCTCCGCAAGCTGGATTGGTAACAGTGAGAGCGTACCCTGATGAATTAGCATCAATTAGACGTTTTCTAGATGCTTCAGAACAAAGTCTAACCAGGCAAGTCGTTATTGAAGCAAGAATACTCGAAGTCGATCTAAGTGAGGAATACCAGCAAGGCATTAACTGGTCAAATATAGCCGGTAGCATCGGCGACTCAAGCATTGGATTTGTTACGTCGCCTGGCAGCTTTGGTAATGCAGTCACATCTGCGCTCGGCGGTCTGACAGGGATCACGATTGAAAATCAAGATTTTACCAGTGTTATCAACTTACTTGACACGCAAGGCGATGTACAGACGCTTTCTAGTCCTCGCGTAACTGCTGTAAACAACCAAAAAGCTGTTATTAAAGTGGGTGACGACGAGTATTTCGTGACAGATGTCTCAAGCCAAAGCACGTTTACAGCGACTAGCACAGCGACCACACCTGACATCGAATTGACACCGTTCTTTTCTGGTATCGCACTAGATGTTACGCCGCAGATTGATGACAAGGGTCATATCTTATTACACGTAAATCCATCTGTAATTGAAACGCAGGAACAAGAGAAAATTGTCACGCTAAATCAAGAGCAAATTGTTCTGCCGTTAGCGCAAAGTACCATTCGAGAGTCTGACACTATCGTTCGAGCAAACTCAGGCGAAATTGTCGTTATTGGTGGTTTGATGCAATCTGTCAAGCAACAAACTGAATCAAAAACGCCTCTGCTAGGTGATATCCCTTATTTTGGAAATCTATTTAAGAGCAAAAGAGAAACTGAGTCTAAGAAAGAATTGGTAATTCTACTCAAACCTACCGTTGTAGACGGCAACGTTTGGCAGAAGGAAGTTGAAAGGAGTCGTTCACAAATATCAGATTGGTTATACGTGGAGTAAGTCAATGTACTTATATCACTTTGGCATTAAAAAATTACCGTTTACGCTAACACCAAACACGCAGTTTTATTTTGGTCTACCAAGTCACAATGAAGCTCTTGATGTGCTTAGAACTGCACTAGATTCTGGTGAAGGGTTCATTAAAGTTACGGGTGAAGTTGGTACTGGCAAATCACTTATTTGTCGAAAGCTTCTAAATGAGCTAAGCGATGGATTTGTCCCCGCATATGTACCAAATCCAATGCTGTCCCCGGACGCGCTCAGAAGAGTGGTGGCAAATGAGCTTAACGTAGACCTGTCAGACGTAAGGGATCAGCAAGAATATACACTAAAAATACAACAGCATCTGGTGAAAATCCGCCGACAAAATAAAGCAGTTGTATTGATAATTGATGAAGCACAGGCTCTACCAGATGAGAGCATCGAAGCTTTGAGATTAATGACTAATCTTGAAACTGAAAGCAACAAATTAATGCAAGTTGTGTTGTTTGGTCAGCCTGAGCTAGATGTCAAAATAAGTAAACCCCATTTGAGACAGCTAAAACAACGCATTACCTTTTCATATCAGTTGCAAACGATGGATAGCAATCAGACGTTTCAATACCTAAAGCACAGAATGCTCACAGCAGGTCACAAGACCGGTGAGGTATTTCAACACAGCACCATCAAGGCACTCATTCGTTTTACTAAAGGCACCCCAAGATTGGTAAATATAATTGCGCATAAAGCCTTAATGCTGGCATATGGTGAAGGTGTTAGTCAGGTCAGTAAGCGACATGTCGAGCTAGCAGCTAACGACACTGAAGCAGCATTTAACAAAAAAAGACTGGGAATTGCTAATTGGCTAATGCCTGCGGCTGCAGTATCTGCTATCGGCCTAATTATCCTTGGCTCGTTTTTTAATGGTTCAGATTACTCTCACTTTCTCAGTATGGTTATCGGGAGCAAACCATGAGCGTCATTAATAAAATGTTGCGTGACCTCGAGCAGCGACAACAAACGCCTATTACCGCTAACTATGTCCAGGATGAAACACCGAATCGTTCTTTAGCACTCATTTGTGTATCAACACTGGCTGTCATCGTCTTGCTTGGATGCGCGATTGCTTACGGCGTAGCACATGTAAACTACGCTAGTTCTGAATTGCCGATTATTCAAACGCATGGCAATACAAAAAATGACATCAAATTGGAAAGTCCGACACCTGAGGTGTCCCCAATTTTGGAAGAAAGTGATATACATGAATTTGATACACAGCAAGGAAAACCCACTGCTGAGGATGTAAACAGCGCAGTAACAAAAATGGCTCGCGTTCAAAACGGCGTAGAGATGTCACAAAGTCAAATGGAAGAAACGCTTGAACCGGCAATCATAGCTAAAGGCAACGCTCCCTTCGAAGAAGTAGCTCCAGATAGTGAAGAACAAGACGGGTTAGAGAGCGAAAGCATGCAGGTTGCCTCTAGTCTTGGATATTCTCGACAGGTCGCTTCATTACGCGAAAGCGCGAGGATTGCACTGGAGAGCGGTCAGTCGGCTAGAGCGAGCGATTTGTTAGCACAAATTCTTGAAATCTCACCAGAACAATCAAGCGTTAGGAAGCAACTAGCGTCACTTCTCTATGCAAATCGAGATACGGTGGGGGCCGTGAAAGCGTTGGAGGAAGGGATTGTTTCGCATCCTGAGGATAGCAGCATTCGTCTAATGCAAGCGAGAATATCGTTTCGACAAGGGGATATTCAAAAAGCACAAGCCATTTTAAAAGAGCACCCTTCAACTACATTAGCTTCGACAGATTTGCTCAGCTTTCGCGCTGCGATATCCGAACAAGTAGGTGATTACAAACAAGCACATTCGGACTACCAATCACTTACCACACGTGAGCCGAACACAGCGAAATGGTGGTTGGGTCTTGCTGTGTCACAAGACAAGTTAAAATTGCCTGAAAAAGCAGTTGAATCCTACAAGAGAGTTCAAGGATTAAATCAACTGTCGATGCAGGTACATGATTTTGTCAAAACTCGCATTGATTCCCTCGCGGAGCAATCATAATGGTGCAAAAAACCAAAATCAGGCTCGGCGACCTGTTAGTTCAAAACGGCTTGATAGACGACGAACAGTTAAATACCGCACTGGCTGAACAACGCAAAACTGGGCGCAAGTTAGGGGCAACACTTATCGCACTTGAGATGGTGTCTGAGCAACAGCTGTTAACGCTGTTGTCGCAACATATGAAAGTACCTCTGATTGATTTAAATGAGTTTCGCGTTGACAACAACGCTGTCAAGCTTTTGCCTGAAATACAAGCACGTAGATATCGAGCGTTAGTGCTTGAAGACAGAGGCGACACCTTGTTGGTGGGTATGAGCGACCCAGGTGATATTAATGCCGTTGATGAACTAAGTGCAAAACTTCCAAAACCTATCGACGTTGCCGTTATTAGTGAGACGCAGTTATTTGAAGCTTACGATAACTGCTACAGGAAAACAGAAGAAATAGCGTCATTTGCACAAGAGTTAGCAGATGAATATAGCGAAGGCAATGACTTTTCTTTGGACACTGGATTTGTCGATGAGCAAGACAATGTTGTTGCAAAACTTCTGCAATCGATATTCGAAGATGCTGTGCTTGCAAAAGCGTCTGATATTCACATTGAACCTGAAGAAAAACAACTACGCATTCGCATGCGAGTTGACGGCGTACTGCAAGAAAACATCATTCCTGAAGCTAATATTGCATCTGCATTGGTGTTGCGACTTAAACTCATGTCAGGCTTGGACATATCCGAAAAACGGTTACCTCAGGACGGTAGAACACAAGTAACAATCAAAAATCACGTCATTGATGTGCGGATATCTACCATGCCATTGCAGCATGGCGAATCTGTCGTAATGCGTTTATTAGATCAGTCTCAAGGCGTTCTCACACTGGAGCAGACGGGAATGCCAGAGGATATGCTGCATCGATTTCGTTCTTTAATAAAGCGCCCGCACGGCATGATCCTTGTCACAGGCCCTACTGGTTCAGGTAAGACAACGACCCTATATGGCGCACTTAATGAACTGAATCAACCTGAAAATAAAATCATCACTGTAGAGGACCCGGTTGAATATCGATTGCCGCGCATTAACCAAGTGCAAGTAAACAACAAAATCGAATTGACCTTTGCCAGTATTCTAAGAACAACTTTACGACAAGACCCCGATATCCTGATGGTGGGGGAAATGCGAGATAAAGAAACTGTTGAGATTGGATTGCGCGGTGCTTTAACAGGTCACTTAGTGTTGTCCACTCTGCATACCAATGATGCCGTTAGTAGCGCGATTCGCCTAATTGATATGGGTGCGCCTGGTTATCTAGTAGCGAGTTCTCTAAAGTGTGTCGTCGCTCAACGCTTGGTGCGTAAGGTGTGTGATAACTGCTCTGAAACTACACCCCCTGAAGAGGATCACAAGATTTGGTTGGCCAGTATCGAAAAAGAGTTGGGTCAACATGAATTTAAAAAAGGTCGTGGTTGTCAACGATGCAACTTTACCGGCTATCGGGGTCGAGTAGGTGTTTTTGAGCTGTTAGAAGTTACAGAACCTCTGATGAATAAATTAAAAGCGGGCGACAATCTCGGATTTGCTGAAACGGTAAAATCAAACCCAAATTTCAAAACGCTGGCGCATGCTGCGTTTGAATATGCAAAACAAGGCATTACGAGCCTCGATGAAGTCATGAGATTGGTCGAAATGGTAAGCGACGGCAAAGAAGACCAGTCTTCAAAAACATCTCATGAAATTAAACAAGATCTCACAGCGACTATTCCAAAACAAAGCACGGATCAATCAAAACCAGATACTACATCCGGTGGTCTTTCATTAGAGGATACTGATTGATGCAGTCATTTGCGTATCGGGGTAAAAGCGCTAAAGGTAGCATTATAACGGGGACACTGGATGCTGTTGATGCTGGCTCGGTTGCTCGGACATTAAATGAACGAAGCATAACGCCCATTGAGATAAATCAGACAGAACAGGCGGTTGTAAAATCATCAAAGAATTCAGTTGCCATTAACGTCTTCACGCCTAAGGTGAAAATTGAGGACCTCATAATATTCTGTCGTCAAATGTATTCGCTAACCAAGGCGGGCGTACCGATTATTCGAGCGATTTCTGGACTTTCTGAAACGAAAAGCATCCGATTAAGGATCGCGCTAAAAGACATTATCGAACAGCTGGAAAAAGGCAGAAATCTAAGCTCTGCGTTATCGCAACATCAACGCGTATTCAGTCAGCTATTTATTAGCATCATCCACGTCGGTGAAAACACGGGTCAGTTAGATATAGCATTTAAGCAACTTGCTGAATATCTTGAACGTGAGAGGGAAACGAGGAAACAAATCAAAGCAGCAACGCGTTATCCAACGTTTGTGGTGATCGCGCTTGTCGCAGCACTTGTCATTTTGAACGTTTTCGTCATTCCCATCTTCGCCGACATGTTCGAATCATTTGATTCTGAACTTCCGTTGATGACCCGGATCTTGATTGGTACTTCGAATTTCTTCATAAACCAATGGTATGTGATTTTAGGTGTCATATTGTTATTAATCGTCATAACAAAAAAATACCTCGATACCCAACGAGGACGTCTTACGTGGGATCATCTCAAACTAAAGGCGCCGGTGGTTGGTGAAATTTTAGAGCGTTCTATATTGTCGCGCTTTTCAAGGTCCTTTAGTTTGATGTTGCGCGCCGGCGTGCCATTGACGAGCGCATTGAGTCTGGTTGCGGAAGCAGTAGACAATGCTTATATGAATCGCGCAATTATTGAAATGCGGCGGCGTATCGAGAAAGGAGAGGACCTCGCACGCGTCTCAAAATCAAGTGGGTTATTTACGCCGCTTGTATTGCAGATGATAAGCGTTGGTGAGGAAACGGGACGTGTAGATGAATTATTAACGGAAGTCGCGGCATTCTATGAGCAGGAAGTTGAATATGACATCAAAAGCCTGACCTCAAAAATAGAACCTGTGCTCATCACCGTTGTTGCCGCGATGGTGTTGGTGTTAGCGCTTGGTATCTTCACCCCTATGTGGGACATGATGGGTGCCATAAGATAGTGGTGACTGCAAGATTTACCGAAACTATGGCGTATTTAATATTGCTAGTGGTATTGATTACCAGCGCGACATGGTGGCACTTGTCAAAGGGAGATGAATTGAGAGCCGCAGTAGTAACCTTATTGGAAGAAAGATTGAATTATGAGCTTATTCAGCTGTATTGGGCTTGGCAACAGCAAGGTAGGCCAGACGTTGTGCAATACCAAACTGGTAATTCTGCATCAATTGCAAGCATCAACGTTGACGAAAAAGGTAAACCTCGGTTAGACCTTTCATTGAAGAATTGCGCAGAGCTTTTCTTTGCTATCGTGCCGCAAAAAGAGCTAAAAAAATACCTTGGTAGGTCGAAACAAGAACACGACATCGTGTCAATTGATAAACCACAAGAAAAATGTGTTTACGACTTGTTGGGTCATTCAATTGCATTTAGTGCAAAACATTCACAATTCAGTGTAGTAAGGTAAACGGTCATGAAAAAATCAAATCGTCAGCTGGGCTTTTCACTTATCGAGTTGGTTATCGTCGTGGTAATTTTGGGGTTATTAGCAGCGACCGCGATACCTCGTTTTATAAACATCACCAGAGAAGCAGAAGATGCAACTGTCGAAGGCGTTGCAGGTGGCTTTGCAACAGGCGTTAGTTTAGTGCGTTCGCAATGGGAAATTGAGGGACGTCCGGGCGAAAATAGTGCGGCGGACGAAATTTTTGTCCTTGTCGATGGCGTCGAAATAGGGATAGACAACAATACCGGATTTCCTACGGGGCATATGAGCAATGACGATAGCACCGCAGACACCGATATCGTTGATGCAGATTGCGCAAGTATTTTCACGCGGTTATTGCAAAGCGCGCCAACCATAACAACGACATGGGACACTAGCGCAGCGAATGAATTTATCTACTTCGCTAACGCAAACCCTACTGCGGGGGTTCAAAACAACGATACGTGCACCTTTTATTTAATGCAAACTGTAAAGAATTTGAATTCGGAGCCGTTATCCACATTAGTAGGAAACGGTTTCACGTACGACCCACGGATCGGTCAAGTAAGTATTTTTAGCAATAATTAACCGATTTGTTGCTGTTATCAATTGAGGACTTTAAAAATGAAAAATCAATCGGGTTTTACGTTAGTCGAGCTTATAATCGTAATTGTGATATTAGGAATATTGGCAGTAACAGCGGCGCCGCGTTTTATTAACATTCAATCAGATGCAAAGGCCAGCGCACTGCAAGGTGTGAAAGCTGCACTTGATAGCGCATCACAGCTTGTTTATGCAAAGTCCGCTATTAGCGGCGTACAAGGCGATGCAACCGCTCAGGTGACGATCTCTGGCGAAAATGTCGCGGTAGTGTACGGCTATCCTGACGCCAGCGCAATCACTGGTACGGCAGTTGTCGACGCTTTCTTGGACATCGACGCAACTGAATTTGAGGCTATTGCGGTGCCCAATGCGGCTGGCAGCTTCGTTATTCTTTTTGCAGACGCAGTTAATACTGGCGCAGGCGGTTGGGAAGCATTCATCGATGCGGACGACGTGGACGACGACGATTGTTATGTCCTATATACCGAACCTGCTGACGCGAACTCAACGCCGGTAATTACAGTCGTTGATTCCCAGTGCTAACATAACCGACATGCTTTCTGACGGTGTCAATATATCCCCGAAGAGTTAACAAAAATATTCAATCAGGCTTTAGCCTGATTGAATTGATCATCGTTATTACTATTTTGGGGATATTGAGTTTAACCGCAGTGCCGCGATTTTTTGGCAGTGTTGGATTTTCCGAATTTGCCGCTCAGCAGGAATTACGTAGTGCCCTAAAAGTTCTGCAAACCAAGTCAATGTATGACAGTAGTGGCACGTATTGTTATCGCATGATTTTTGACCTCCCCAGCCAATTAATAGGGCCTAGCACAGCAAGCTATTCACCAGCAACAGCAGCCGCATCCTGCGCAAACACCATTGCAATCGATGCGCCCGACACCCTCACACTGCGCGAGTCAAACTTCGATGATAAGAATGTGACATTTAGCACATCGGACGGCGGTGCAGCCTTTTCATTTGTGCAATTTGATGCGTTAGGTCGACCTTCAACCAATGTCGGGTCTTGCGCTTCAGGCTGTCAAGTCACAATATCTGGTGAACAGACTGTACGAATTTGTATTGGTTCGCAAGGGTTTGTGCGCGAAGGGCAGTGCTAATGAGGCATTGTTAATGAGCACGGTGAAAACAAATCAGACAATAAATAAAAGCCAAGCCGGTTTTACGCTGATTGAAATGATTGTAGGTATCGTTGCGTTTTCATTTGCGTTGGTGATATTGACAAGTGTTTTTTCTCCGCAGGTGACAAAGGGTATTGACCCAATATGGCAAACAAGGGCAGTGGCATTGTCCAAATCACTCTTTGCAGAAATTAGTGCTCGTCGATTTGACGAATTGTCATCGGGTAACGGCAGTAACGAACGTTGTAATGAATTGGTTGCTTGCACGACGAGCGGCTCATTGGGGCCAGACGCCGGAGAATCTCGTACCAACTTTGATGACATAGATGATTATAACGGTCTTGTGCTCAACGAATCAGATATCGTTGGCCTGCTTGGCGGTAGCCTGGAATTTAATGGACAGGATGTTTTTTCTGGATTTCGAGCAAGTATTCAAGTGTTTTATGACCAGAATCAAGATGGCATTAACGATGATGATGTGGACCAAAATGGCACGCTAGACTCAGGTACGATGACCGCCAACAGAAAAATGATACAGGTCGTGGTTACAACACCGGGTAACGAGAACATTGAGTTTGCTAGTTTTAGGGATAATTACTAATGGCAAGTCGTCTGAAGTATACCGCTGGTTTTACCCTTGTTGAGCTGGTTACGATTATTGTTTTGTTAGGCATTGTTGGCGTCGGTGCCGCAAAATTTATTCGCAATGCGAGTGATATCTATATTGATGTGACAGAGAGAGATGAATTGCTAGCAAATGCAAGTTTTATTGCAGAGCGTTTGGCGCGAGAGCTCTCTCAAGCAATACCAAACAGCGTTAGAATCGATGGTAGCTCGGCGGTGCATTGTTTGGAGTTTGTACCTATTAATTGGAGTGCAATTTATTTGTCTATCCCTGCCGTAGGCGAAACTACACCTCAACTCGATGTGATAGAACTAACGGATATTGATAACAATGTGTATGTGCCCGATGCCAATGATTATGCAATTTTATATCCTCTACAACCGGCCCATGTCTACGATCAGACTGACAATCGCAGGCAGCTAGTTTTAAGCTGTTCAGATGATGACGACGGGAACTGCGCTACCTTGGGAGACAGTGATTCAGTCGTGCAACTGTTGGTGGATGAAGGATTTGCACAGAGCTCGCCTACAAGACGTGTGTATATTGCGGATTCTGCGATTAGTTATTGCCTCAGAGGTAACAATTTGTATCGGCATGTCAGTGCTATAAACACCGCCCAAGCGGTA
Organism: Glaciecola sp. UBA2563; assembly: GCA_002340325.1. Taxonomy (GTDB): domain Bacteria; phylum Pseudomonadota; class Gammaproteobacteria; order Enterobacterales; family Alteromonadaceae; genus Glaciecola. The sequence continues at coordinate 18,254 of DDLV01000047.1, forward strand.
TTTAATTCTGGCGGAGAGCTGATGGCTGAAAATATCGCAAATGTACTATCAAATTCCCCGTCTAGCGCACAAACACTGCAAGATCCTTTTCAATCTTTTGCTGCGACACTGACTCGCGGCGGCTTTACCCGGATGAACTTTCTTTTTGCTCGCGGCGACGAACAAATCAGTATAGTGAGAGAGGTACAGATACCAAATGTACCTTAAATCCCATACATCGTATCGTGATAGAACACCGTTTGCGGTCGTTGGTACGATGAAAACGACAAAAAAAGAACGTGGCAGCCTTTTAGTGGTAGCGCTTTTTGTAATTATCGTACTCACTTTATTAGCCGGCGCTATGATCAACGTAGTTTCAAATTCCTCATCTAATGTGATCAATGATGTTTTTGGCGTGCGGGTCAAGCAAGCGGCAAATGCCGGTATTCAAACATTGATTTCGCAAAGCTTTCCGATAGGTTCTACGCCACAGACGTGTCAAACAACCGTTAATAGCCCTTCGTCATTTACCAATATCCCAGGTCTAAATGGCTGTTCATATGTTGCTCGTTGTGACAGTGAAGATATCGAATTTTCGGGAACCGATTACCGATATTACAAGTTTACCAGCACGGGTGTTTGTGAACTGTCTGGATCGGTCTTTAGCAGAACAGTTGCAGTTGATGCAATAGAATCGTTATAGGCGTATCAGTGATGTTATTTGTTACGGCTATAATTTACGTGAATACGAGCAAGTTAGGGGGGTAGACAGAAACTAATGTTAAGTAGATTATTAGTTATTGAAAACAACTCTTACTTGCCCAATATTGTTGGGATTGATAAAGTAGCGCCGTTTTCAAGCGCTGACTGGCAATCGTTCAAAAATATGCCAGTCTTATTACCGAACTTCATTAAAAACTTTCAAAACATTAAAGGCACTCCATGTTCAAAAAGCTCCGCGGCATGTTTTCAAATGACCTGTCCATCGATCTCGGCACTGCAAACACTTTAATTTACGTAAAAGACAAAGGGATTGTGCTAAATGAGCCATCGGTTGTGGCAATAAGACAAGAGCGCGCAGGTGGACCCAAAAGTGTTGCTGCCGTTGGCCATGAAGCCAAACAGATGCTTGGTCGTACGCCAGGTAATATCAAGGCAATCAGGCCAATGAAAGATGGAGTAATTGCTGATTTTTATGTCACTGAAAAAATGTTACAGCACTTTATCAAGCAAGTGCACGACAATAACTTTTTACGTCCAAGCCCTCGTGTCTTAGTTTGCGTCCCATGCGGTTCAACGCAAGTTGAGCGTCGTGCAATACGAGAGTCAGCGTTGGGCGCAGGTGCTCGTGAAGTTTACTTGATTGATGAACCAATGGCTGCTGCCATTGGATCTGGTATGCCGGTATCTGAAGCGACGGGCTCTATGGTCGTCGATATTGGAGGCGGAACAACAGAAGTCGCCATCATTTCTTTAAATGGCGTTGTGTATTCGTCATCGGTACGTATAGGTGGTGACAAATTCGATGATGCGATAATCAACTACATCAGACGAAACTTTGGTTCTCTAATAGGTGAAGCAACTGCAGAGCGAATAAAGCATGAGATTGGTGCAGCTTACCCAGGTGAAGATATTAGAGAAATTGAAGTGAGAGGGCGTAATCTGGCTGAAGGCGTACCTCGTGGTTTCACACTCAACAGTAACGAAATTCTCGAAGCATTACAGGAACCTCTTTCAGGGATTGTAAGTGCTGTAATGGTCGCTCTGGAACAGAGTCCTCCTGAACTTGCGTCAGATATATCTGAAAGAGGTATGGTACTGACCGGTGGTGGCGCTTTGTTAAAAGACCTAGATCGCCTCCTCATGGAAGAAACGGGTATCCCTGTGGTTATTGCTGACGACCCGCTCACTTGTGTCGCGCGCGGCGGCGGCAAGGCATTTGACATGATTGATCTTCACGGTGGTGATTTATTTAGCTACGAATAGACTTTCTCGAAAACTAGAATACTAGCGCCTATGAACGATGAATGAATTTTTTCTGCGTGGACCTTCCTTATACAACCGACTAATTATAGTTTTGGTTGTATCCATGCTTGCCATCGTGGTTGAATCTAAAGTCGACCAGGTCAAGACTTTTCGTGCATTTCTCACTTCTTTCGTCAGTCCAGTTCAATACCTTGCGGATATGCCAGGTGAAGTACTAAATTGGAGCGCTAATCGATTTGCATCACGGCAAAAAATGCTAGAGGAGAACGATAGACTTACCACGCAACTTACTTTGTTAAATGGAGAACTCCAGCGACTTGCATTACTCAAATTTGAAAATGACAATTTGCGTCAACTTCTAGCGGCGCCCGTTAAAAATGATATGTACAAAATAGTCGCTGAGCTAATGTCTATTGACAATAATCCTTATTCACATCAAATCGTTATAGACAAAGGCGCATTGAATGCCGTGTATCCGGGACAGGCAGTCATTGATTCAACCGGTATTATTGGACAAATTGTTGAAGTCGGCACCGCTAATTCTAGAGCGTTATTAATCACCGATACTTCCCATGCGATACCCGTTAGAGTAGGGCGCACTAATTTTATGTCTATAGCCGCTGGCACAGGTGACTATTTTGAGCTGCAATTGCAACATGTACCGCACAGCGCAGACGTAAGGGAAGGCGATTTAATTTCATCATCTGGGTTGGGTAATGTTTTTCCTAAGGGCTATCCCGTTGGCGTCGTCAAAACTGTCATTAGCGATGAAAGCCAACCTTTTAAGCAGGTATTAGTGTCACCGAGCGCCAATATGGGTCGATTAAAGTTTCTTCTATTGCTATGGCCGGTGGATAAAAAACCAGAAGACGCTTTTTCGGCTGATGAGTTAAGAAATATACAAAGGTCGCTGAATGAGGGCGAATAGGTCCATCATTTATTTGACGATTCTTGTCGCACTGGTATTGCAGATTATTCCAATGCCACAGGGTGTTGATGCTTATCGACCCGATTGGGTCCTTATCATTCTTTGTTATTGGGGTATGGCATTACCCAAGCGCGTAAGTGTTGGGGTCGCCGCGATTTGTGGGATTATCTTAGATTTGTTGTATGGAACATCGTTGGGCGTTCACAGTATCGCGTTAGCGATTCCTATCTTTATCGTTAATGCCAACTGCCAAAAATTGAGAAATCAATCTATGGCCCAGCAGATTATTGCTATCCTGCTGCTATCAGTAGTACATCATTTGTGTATCTATTGGGTACAATATTGGGTAATGTCGCTAGAGTTTAGATGGTCACTATTTTGGCCAACCCTCACCACGATTATTTTGTGGCCATGGATATTTTGGTTATTGCGTAAGCTTCGACGCCAGTTTAATGTAGCGTAGTTAAGCCACAAAGTACTGCCGAGTATAGCTTTATATGGACATCTTATGGAACAAAAATGGACGGTTGTTTTAGCTTCAGCATCTCCCCGCCGCCGCGAGCTTTTGCGTCACATTCTGCCTGAATTTCAAGTACAAAGTGCTGATATCGATGAAACACCAGCGGCTGGAGAAACTCCAGAATCAATTGTACAACGCCTAGCTTCTGAAAAAGCACGCAATGTTGCTTTGAAAACTCCATCGCATGCTGTATTGGGCTCCGACACTGTTGTGGCAATTGGCACAACGGTGTTGGGAAAGCCAAAGAATGAAAAAGACTTCTTAGGTATGATGAATCGCCTATCTGGGACTTTGCATCACGTGTATACTGCTGTTAGCCTAGTCCACCAAGGCGTGACAAAAGTCATTTTGGTTTCAACAGAAGTGGAGTTTTCACAAATTAACGAACGAGAAGCGAGACAATACTGGAACACTGGTGAGCCAGCAGACAAAGCAGGTGGCTATGCAATTCAAGGTATTGGAGGGCAGTTTGTCAAAAATATACATGGAAGTGTCAGTGCCGTTATCGGTCTACCACTTTATGAGACAAAAGCGTTGTTAAAGGGAGCGGGGATAGTCGAGTGACAGCAGAATTATTAATTAATGTAACCCCATCAGAATCAAGAGTTGCATTGATTGAAAATGGTATTTTGCAAGAAATTCACATTGAGCGTCACACAAAAAAAGGTATCGTTGGTAACATATACAAGGGAAAAGTCAGTCGTGTACTGCCCGGCATGCAAGCAGCTTTCGTAGATATTGGACTTGATAAAGCCGCTTTTTTACACGCGTCAGATATTGCTATTCACAGTGAATTAATCGATGAGGTTAGTCCTTCACAGTTAGAAATTAAGGACATCGGCGCATTAGTACGTGAAGGTCAGTCAATTATCGTTCAAGTTGTCAAAGATCCGATTGGTACAAAAGGGGCTCGTCTCACTACAGATATAACGCTGCCGTCGAGATATCTTGTTTTCATGCCCAGTGTCTCCTATGTAGGCATTTCACAAAAAATTGAAGATGAGCAAGAGCGCACTCGCTTGAGGACGTTGGTTCAGTCATTTTGTGATGATAATGGCGGCTTTATTCTTCGCACAGCCGCAGAAGGTGTCAGCGAAAATGAGCTCGCTCAGGATGCAGCTTTCTTGCGCCGGTTATGGCAAAAAGTGCAGGGGCGCCAAAAATCAGATGGTCGCAAAAAGTCGATAAAGGCCAATGTACTTTATGAAGACTTGCCGGTTGCTAGACGCGTTCTTCGAGATTTCGTTGGAACGGAAATAGAAAGAATACGCATTGATTCAAATCTCACCTACAAAGAGTTACACAGTTTCACAAAGGAATACGTGCCTGAATTGGTAGGAAAACTTGAGTATTACAAGGGTGATTTGCCGATTTTTGAACTTTACGACGTTGAGAACGAGTTACAACGCGGCCTTGAAAGACGCGTAAACTTGAAGTCTGGCGGCTATATCATTATCGATCAAACTGAAGCAATGACCACTATCGATATAAACACTGGTGCGTTTGTCGGTCATCGCAATTTAGAAGAAACAATATTCAACACCAACATAGAGGCGACACTTGCCATTGCCAGACAGCTGCGTCTTCGCAATCTCGGAGGCATGATTTTAATTGATTTTATCGATATGACTGAACCTGACCACCAGAAAAGGGTCATAAATTCATTAGAGCAAGCAATGGCCAAAGACAGAGCAAAATCTAGTATCTATGGATTTACAAAGCTGGGTTTGGTCGAAATGACACGAAAACGTACGAGAGAGTCATTAGAGCATCAGCTATGTGGTGAATGCCCTGCTTGCAAAGGCAGTGGTTCGATTAAAACGGTCGAAACAATTTGTTTTGAGATAACCAGAGAAGTTGTGCGAGTAAACAAGGCGTATCGCGCTGATATGTTTGTGATTTATGCGTCTCCAACTATTACAGACGCGCTTCTTGGAGAAGAGTCTCATTTATTGGCAGAATTAGAGGCGTTTGTTGAAAAACAGATTAAAGTTCAAACTGAACCTTTGTATCACCAAGATAAATTTGATGTGGTAATGATGTGAGCGATGTCCAAAATGTCTTAACGTTTGCAATACGCAAGCTTTGGACCGTGATAGCGGTAATGTTAGTGCTGTTTGCGCTTCTTATCAGTGCTGTTCGATATTCCTTACCACTCGCCAACAACTATAAACCTCAAATCGAAAGTTACGTTGCGTCTGAATATGGTATTCAGCTGAAAATCGGCGATATATCAGCTATTTGGAGAGCTTCAGGGCCAGAAATAACGCTTTCCAATGTTTCAATACGTGAAGTGCAAGATTCATATATTGGTTTTGACGTTGAAACCATGGAAATGGTTATCGATTTTTGGCCCACACTGTTTAAAAGGAAGCTCCAGTCTAAAGATGTGTCATTGCAAAATGTGCATCTGCAAGTAGACATTGACGATAGTCATGGTAACGCTTCAGACCTGGTGATAGTCAATCTACTAGAGACAGTTTTCTTAGAGCAATTAGAGAACTTTTCAGTAACGAAAAGTAAAGTCAGTTTCCATCGCGCTCAACATACGTCAAATGTGCTTTTGCATCAAATTGAATGGTTAAATGTTGCGCAACGTCACCAAGCCAGAGGTTCGCTCTCATTCGATACTGTTTCAAATGAAAACATTGCGTTTGTGATGGACCTGAAAGGCAATGTGGATAGCTATTCAGGCAAATTTTATGCGCTCGGAAGACAATTAGATTTGTCACCTTGGTTAAACAAGATGACAGACTTTGACACAGATTTAAAAGGTAGTGAGGTTAACTTTGAGTTATGGGCGACAATAGAAGATGGCCTATTTAACGACGTTACAGCAACTTTACTGCCGACAAATCTCATTTGGCAAGGAATTAACTCTCAGGTCACTTCGACATTTACTGCAGACGCTAGGGCAAAAAAAATAGATGAAAAATGGGTGTTTGCTGTTGATGATTTAGAAATACTATTAGGTGAGCAAACATATACAACTTCTTGGGCTGGAGAATGGGGAATTAATCAGCCTTTTGTACTGCAGGCAAATCAACAGTTTGAGTTGGAGAATTGGTTTCCGTTATTGGGGATTATCGACGACCAGCTAGCAAACTGGCTAGAATCCAGTGAAATGTCTGTCTCTTTAGAAAAGCCAAGTATTCTGTTTGTTGATAACAAACTCGGTTTGCACGTACCTAACGCTAAACTCAGTTTACCAGAAAAGTCAACATCACCTGGAATCGATGAACTTGCCTTTTCGTTGAGTTGGTTTGGTGACCAAGGGGTAGTCTCAATTGAACAAAACGAGCTCACACTGCAATCTGAAAATATGTTTCAGCGCGATATGGTGTTGAGTGATTTAGATGTATCCGTAGGATTTAAGACAAATGAAAAAGGCATGATTGTTTCAGCTGACAACCTTAGTCTGCAGGCTGATGGTTTGCAGATGGGGGGGGCAGTTGCATACGACGTTTCAAACAATTTCCTATCGGTTGAAATGAGCGCTGATGGCATGCCCCTTGATCAAGTCTCTAGGTTCTTTCCGCGCAAGTTGATGGGGCCAAATACGATTAAGTATTTAACTAGAGCATTTACCGGTCGCGGCAATATTGAAAGCGCTAACGCTATTTGGCATGGGAGGCTAGACGCATTTCCATTTAAGGATAACGAAGGGATTTTCAATATTGAGGTGGATATTACCGATGCGGACTTTTTATTTGCACCAGACTGGCCAGAGTTGACCGATTTAGATATAAGCCTTAACTTTTTGAACAAAGGTTTGTATATGGAAAGCCAGAATGCAATGCTAAAGGATGTTGCGTTATCAAATCTAAAAGCAGAAATACCAAATCTTGGAAAAAGTAGCGTATTAACTATCGATGCGTTAGGCAAGGGTAGCGGTAAGCAACTCACTGACCTGATGCTTGCTAGTTCATTAAAGCAGCGATTAGGTAAAGTCCTCGCTGATCAAGTGTTGGTTTCAGGCGATTTAGAAACGGACTTATCACTTGAAATCCCTCTGGCCAGAGCGCGAGAGTTGGTGGCATCAGGTAACGTCAATTTTAGTCAAAATAATGTCAAAATCGCTGCCTTGGACATGAATTTAACGAACGCGGAAGGAATACTGTCATTTAACAACGAAAAACTGCGGATCAATGACTTGAAAGCTGACTTTTTGAACCAGCCGATGCTGTTAGATATGAGAACTCAGCAAAGAGAGACATATGATTTAGATTTCGAAATTAGTGGCACTTGGGATGTTGACCAATCGCTTGATATGTTTCAAATTAATCTTACAGAGGAGTTAGATGGCACCTTTGACTATCAACTTGATTTGGGTGTCTCGATAGGCAAAGATACTTACTCGTACGCCGCATTTCTATCTTCCGACCTAATGTCCACGAAATCTTCACTGCCTTTCCCCTTTTCTAAACTTGACGGAGAAAAGAAAGCACTAGAGGTTCGCGCCAAAGGCGATAAAATTGCATCGATGATAAGTATTGCAGTAGGGGACGATATTCAATTCAACGGTACTTTGCCGCATAAAGAGAGGCGATTTAACCGAGCACATTTGTCTGTGGGACAAACCGATATGTTACCCGCTTCACTCGGTGTAGGCTTTAGCATAAGCGCCAACCTTGGCGACTTGGTTTTTAATGACTGGTTTTCCGCCGTCAAAGACATCGTCGATAGTACGCAAAAAAGTGGGAGAAAGAACATTCTGGGATTACCAGAAAGGATATTTTTGACAACGGATAAGCTATCCCTCGCTGGCCATTCTTTGACAGATGTGAGTGCAACTACGCGTCGAAATGCTGAAAGTTGGCAAATAGAGCTTAACGCCGATCAGGCACGCGCCACCGTTATTATTGATGATCAATGGCAGGCCAAAGGCGTATCAGTAGACGCAGACTACATAAAGCTCACCGAGGTCGTTGAGAGAAATGAACAACGGATTTATGAAAACTTCGACATTGACCCTAGAAAACTACCATCTATCGATTTCAACTGCGATGATTGCATTTTTGGTCAATTTGATTTGGGTAAAGTAGAGATTGAAGCAACGCCAAACAGTGACGGACTCTCCATAACACAACTGCTATTAAATGGAGACAGTGCTAACATGCTTGCTCAAGGGCAATGGTATCGACGTGCTGAAGACCACTATACTTTCATTACCGGTGAGTTTTCTAGCGGTGATGTTGGGAGATTTTTGCAATCTTTAAGTCTGGATTCAGGCATTAGAGACTCCAGTGCAGATGTTGATTTTACCTTAACTTGGCAAGACTCACCGTTTGATTTTGCGGGTGAAAACTTAAATGGTGAGCTCGTTTGGAACTTAACAGATGGATATCTTAGCGAAGTGAGCGATAAAGGTTCACGTATTTTTACACTTTTGAGTTTAAATTCACTTGTCCGAAAGCTTTCACTTGATTTCAGAGACGTTTTTGCGAAAGGCTTTTTCTATGATGAAATGTCAGGAAGTATCTCTATTACCGATGGTAAAGCAGATACACGAGATACATTGATAGATGGAGCTGCTGGTGAAATTGAAATCTATGGCTATACCGACCTTGGTACCAATGCTCTGAACTATAACGTCAGTTTTACGCCAAATGTTACGGGTAACCTACCGGTGCTTGTTTATTTTTTCACCGTGAGCCCTCCCTCAGCGCTCGCCGCGCTAGCACTCGATCAAGTATTAACATCTGCCAAAGTGATCTCAAACGTAAATTATTCGGTCACAGGTACCATCAATGATCCTATTTTGATTGAAACCGGCAGACAAAGTACTGAAGTTGCTTTACCCGCGAGAATTCCCGATGAAAGCCAGGTCGAAACACCATTTATTCCGCCGACAACCGAGGATATTTTAAATATTCGAAATCCATGACAAAACTTGTTGCGCTTCAACTTAATGGAGCATCTTCACCCGAACGTAATCTTGCAAAAATTGAAAAAATACTTAATCAGAACCAAGCGCTGTTTACGGCAAATTCTTTAGTCGTATTACCTGAATGTGCTGCAATATTTGGATGTTCTAGCCGCAAGATGAGAACACACGCGGAAGTTGAAAATGATGGAGTTATCCAACACGCGTTTGCAGAGTTAGCCAAAAAATATCAAATATATCTCGTCGCAGGCAGCACCCCCATTTTACCTACGCCAAATAGCAAGCGATTCTTTGCAGCGAGTATTCTGTATTCACCGAAAGGAGAGGTGTTGGCAAGGTACAATAAAATACACCTCTTTGATGTCGAGGTTGATGATAATACCAAATCATATAGCGAGTCGAGTTCGACTATTCATGGAAAGCAAATCGTTAAGCACGCATTGCCGTGGACAAGCATAGGAATGAGTATTTGTTATGATCTTCGGTTTTCAGGTTTATTCAATAAGCTTCGTCCAGCCAACGTAATTTGTGTCCCTAGTGCATTTACTAAAGTGACAGGAAATGCTCACTGGCATGCTCTTCTAAAAGCGCGGGCTATTGAGAATCAATGTTATATTATCGCAGCAAATCAAGTGGGCGAGCATGAGGATGGTAGACAAACGTTCGGTAACAGCTGCATTTATTCCCCGTGGGGTGAGTTATTAAGCTGTATCAAAACACAAGAAGGTGTGGCAGTATCTGATTATAGTGAAAAACTGGTGGACGAGATAAGAAGAAAAATGCCAGTTTTTGAGCATAGTATGGAGAGTTATGAATAACCAACAAGTAATAACCAACTTATTGTCGGATGCAGATCTTGATACGAATACGCTTGAAAGTGCATTGAGCATTGCAATGTCCAAAGCGAATGATTTTGCCGATCTCTATTTTCAAAGCAGTCAACACGAAAGCTGGGTTTTGGAAGATGGTATCATTAAAGACGGAAGCTATAATCTTGAAAGAGGCGTTGGTGTTCGAGCAATGTCGGGTGACAAGACGGGCTTTGCTTATTCTGATGCAATCAATAAAGAAGCGCTTTTTAAGGCAGCTAACGCGGCTAAAAATATAACCTCGGGCGACCCAATGCATAAGACGGCATCACTTCAAGGTCAAGTAGCGAAGCAACTATACACCGATGAAAATCCGATCGTGAGCATGTCAGACGATCTAAAAATTGATTTGCTAAGGAAGGTAGATAGTTATATCCGCAATAAAATTCCCTCTGTGGAACAGGTAATTGTAAGTTTGAGCGGTGTCTATGAAGAAGTGCTGGTCGCCGCTACTGACGGCACATTCGCTTCGGATGTGCGGCCTTTGATTAGGTTGAATTGCTCCATTTTGCTTGAGGAAAAAGGTCGTCGAGAGCGGGGTGCGTCAGGAATGGGAGGGCGCAGAATATATGAGTACTTTTTAACGCAAAATGGCAATAAGCCGCTTTATGAAGTGTTAGCCGACGAAGCGATTCGCATGGCACAGATCAACTTAAAAGCATTACCAGCACCTGCTGGTGCTATGCCAGTAGTCTTAGGATCTGGTTGGCCTGGCGTATTGTTGCACGAAGCTGTCGGACATGGGCTTGAAGGTGACTTTAATCGTAAAGGGGCTTCAACTTTCAGTGGACGTCTTGGCGAACGTGTTGCGTCGAAAGGCGTAACGGTAGTGGATGACGGAACCATGCAAGATCGAAGAGGTTCATTGAGCATTGATGATGAGGGTACGCCTTCCCAACACAATGTTTTGATAGAAGATGGTGTGTTGACTGGCTATATGCAGGATAAAATGAACGCAAAATTGATGGGCGTACAGCCTACCGGAAATGGACGAAGAGAATCCTATGCACATTTGCCCATGCCAAGAATGACAAATACCTACATGTTGGCGGGTGAGCATCCTCCCGAGGAAATCATCGCCAGTGTAGATAAAGGCATTTATGCACCCAACTTTGGCGGAGGGCAAGTTGATATTACATCGGGTAAATTTGTTTTCTCAACGTCAGAAGCTTATTTGATAGAGAAAGGCAAGGTTACCGAGCCTATCAAAGGAGCCACACTGATTGGCAACGGACCAGAGTCTATGCAAAAGATATCGATGATTGGCAATGATTTGGCATTGGACCGAGGCGTTGGCGTTTGTGGTAAAGACGGTCAGTCTGTTCCTGTAGGCGTTGGGCAACCGACACTAAAAATTGATGAATTGACCGTTGGTGGAACGCAGTAATCACGTCGCCGAGATCAGCGCACTTTAGATATCTGAATAAGTTGTCTAGCCCTCTTGAGCTTAGCTTGAATTAAGCGTTTGAATGTTCGCGGTGAGCTGGGAGCTTTCGATAGAACGTCATCTATTATTTTCTGGCTCAGCGTGACATTCGGCACGTGTGCCATCATCATTTCGAATCCTTTATAGCGCTCTAGTTTTGAAACGGACAAACGGTACTCTTCCGGCATATAGACTGGAAACGGGCAGTAATATTCGCCCTTAACAGTAACAATGACATCGGCAACATAGATTTGCTTACATTTGTGATTAACTACACTCATGTCTCTGTCTGTATGTCCAGGCGTTGAGATAGATGACCAATCTTCAAAACTTGGAATTGGTTGATTGTCTTCAAGCATGCCATCGGGTGACAGCCGCCAGCCATACCATAAATTCTTCATTGGTCTACCAATGCGGCTCGCAACCCAATACGCCAACAAAATATCAATGATATGTGCACAAAAACCCGATACCCCGGCGTACCATTGTTTTTCGAAAGCCAGTGTAAATATTCTTGCTCGACTAAGTCGCTTAAGCGCGCTTGCACCGCCAGCATGGTCTGGGTGCATATGAGTGACAAGGATAACTTTTAGATCACTCAATGGCCTATTGAGCTCCTCAACGACAAATTTCGTTACTAGTTCAACATCAGCTCGACTGCAACCGTCAAGTAACATGCAACCATGAGAATACTCAACGAGGAAGATGTTTTGTATGTAACCGTTGATTTTATGAATAATCATTCTTGCAATTAAGGGGGGACGATACACACTCTCAAGTTATCGATGGTATTTATAGATGTATAACCTGTTTTAAGCTTTTTTCATCTCGACGACATCGGCCTTTTCTTGTTCCAACAATACATCTGCACTATTACCTTTGAGCAATTTTGAAAAAGCGTCTTTGTTTTTGGCAATCACTATACCTAACTCTTCGGCTACATCTTCATCAAGTTCAACACCCTTCGCTTGAATGTATTCGACCAAGTTATCTGCGATATCTAACATTTTATCATACTGGTCGGCCTCTTTTTTATCAGTGGTTACCAATTTGTCCACTCCTTTATGTTGAACAACATACTGAGTTATAACAGCCATAGCGTTCTCTACGTAGTTTAGGTATGTCGTAACTATACATAAATACTGTTGATTTAAACAGTATTAATTGTAAGTGGTCAACTGTTTGAGGTGCTGAGTTATTTGCTCATCTTGGATACATTAAAAAATGGCTATGTTCCCGTAAATTGTTGTTTGTGTTTGCTTTGTGCATTTAATTATAGGGATTAGACATTTGAAAGTCGCTGTAAACCCATTCCCTGGGCGCTCTGCGAATTCATCCATGAATTCGAAGCTTTCAAATGTCTTATCCCTATAAATAACTGCAATTCAAATGCTGATAGTGAAAACAACAATTTACGGGAACATAGCCTAAAAAATTAAACTTATATCCAGTTTTAAAATTACCCAATATGGGATTAAATACACAGATTGCGATTGTTGATGTAAAACGAATAGCTAACATCCGCAAACAGTAGTTAGAGTCGCTGTCTTTTAAAGGAATAAAAAATATTGCCGGCGCGCAATCCGGTGAATGTTTTGAGAAGTAGTTTAGGTTAAGTAGTATGCTCTCAACATCGGTCTTTGTAACCGGAATGGTTACCGTTTTTTTATTATGCTTGTATCGTGTATTCCGAAATAATGGTCCTAGCGATAACGAACACACACAAGACCGCGTTTCAAATGACGGTCGTTTCGACTATCCAAACAATCCTTCACAATCACGTAGTCCTTCGCATGAAAGTAGTGATTTTTGCGCGGAAAACAGATTGTTGGTTAGCCAATTCGAATCTGTATTGCACAACTTATCTCAGTCTCAGCAATATTTGTACAGAAGCAACAAAGGGAGGCAGAAGTTTCTCAGTGCCTTTCGGACAGAGTTGGCAGAGCTTGAAAATATTAAACGTCGTTTGTCATCTTTAAATTTTTCGAGTAATGATAATACCCAAACACAACTGGAAATCGCCGACCAGAGCCAAACGGAAAACCTCAACACAACGAGTCTATCGAATACGTTAGAGGAACTAACGCCAGTTCTATCTGCACTTGCAAAAGAGAAAGATGTAAATCTAACATATGTGGGCAGCAGAGAAGCAGATGTTGCTGTCTCTAAACGGTTTTTTACGAGAATGTTCCAAGAACTAGTGATTAACGCCTTAACACATAATAAAACGAATAAAAGTATCTGTGTTCAATTTAGTCATGATAATGCGTTTCTGCACATGTGCATCAGCGATTTCGGCCAAGGAATGAAAGCGGAAACAGTAAACAGTATCTTTGAAAAAAGCATAAACCGCTATCCCAAAGGTCGGCGAATGACTGACATTTTAAGTCACATGGATTTGCCAATTATCATCTCTATTGTTAGAAAAATTGGAGGAAATGTAGACATTGTAAGTGCGCTTCAGCTTGGTACACAAATTAGGGTGAGCATTCCACTAAGTCATTATTTAGAAAAACATCAGCCATTTGAAACGTCACAACCTTCTGCGATTGATCCATACTCGGACATTCTATTCTATGGTTCACAAACTTCATTTGAAAACGACCTCATCGATTTTCTTCAGCGCAGATATAGAGTTAGTAGACTTCCATCGCCAGAGCAATTGATTTCAGTAATCGCAAACAAAACACCTAAAATAGTAATTTGCAATGGCTATACGTCCAGTTGTGATTTGTTGGGTTTGATGAAGACATTGAATTATCTTCAAGGCGCAGTTAACACAAATGTTCTTTGTATCACGGAACCGTTATCAAACGAGCAGCGTTGCCATTTGTTTGAATATGAAGTTAAACAGGTAGTAGAGTTACCTGTTACGCTACCTGCCATAGAACTTGTTGTGGAAAACATGCTGCGAGAGTATAAGAGGACAGAGTTTAGAGTGGCTGAAGCAATAGCGGACTATACGCTTGCTCAGATTGACGATGATAACGAAGACAGCGTTATTGATGGCTTTGAATGCAAGTTTGCACAATGCCTTGAGAAGAATTTTGCAGATCCTGCGTTTTCACAGGAAGATTGTGCAAAGCAATTGTTTATGAGCACGCGCAATTTACATAGGAAAATCGATTCTCACTTGAACAGTAGTTTTAGAGAGAGCTTAAAGCGGTATCGGGTCGAAAAAGCCAAGGAGCTAATTTTAAATGGTGAAACCGTGACCAATGCAGGCCTTAATGTTGGGTTTTCATCACCTTCATATTTTGCAAAGTGTTTTAAGTCTGAACTGGGTTATGTTCCATCAATGTTGAGTCGCAGACTAGGTCAAAGTTAAACGACCAATAGATTGCGCACATGAATCTATCAATCGTGGCCGCTCAATATTTGCACTTGGAAAATATCTGTGTCGCCTTTTATAACCTTTCGCACAGCATCTTGTATAAGTGTTCTCATGCCGTCCTTCATAGCCTGTTCTTTCATTTTTGATACAGACGCTTCTTTGTATACTAATGCCCTAAGCTCGTTAGTCATTTCAAGTAATTCATGAGCACCGGTTCTGCCTTTATAACCTGTGTTTCCGCATTCATCACAACCTTTTTTACGGTGCAAAACAACATTTTCATCTATCCCTAACTCGTCAAACCACTCTTCACCGTATTGGCGTTTGAGAAACCTAAAATCGTCTTCGGTCGCAGTATATGGCTCTTTACAGTTCGGACATAATGTGCGAATCAACCTTTGCGCAAGCACTCCTACGCAGGCATCGGAAAAGTTAACCGGATCCAAGCCAAGATCTAAAAGACGAGTAATCGTTTCAGGCGCAGAGTTTGTGTGCAATGTTGAAAGTACCAAGTGTCCAGTAAGTGAAGCTTCTATACCAGCATGTGCAGTTTCCTTATCCCTCATTTCACCAATGAGTATGATATCAGGATCAGCACGCAAAAAGGCTCTCAACGCAGTTGCGAAATTAAATCCAATCTTTGGCGTTACCTGAACTTGTTGTAATCCAGGTTGTGTAATTTCAACCGGATCTTCTGCAGTCCAAATTTTTCTTTCTGGTGTGTTTAAGTAACCTAAAACCGCATGTAACGTTGTTGTTTTACCTGAGCCTGTCGGTCCAACTACGAGTAGAATTCCATGTGGTTTTTTGATCATGTTATTCAGTCTGTCGAAGTTGTTTTTCATCAAGTTCATTTTTTCAATTGGCATTGCGCCGCCGGTTGCCAAGATGCGCATCACGGCGCCCTCTCCAGCAACAGTGGGTATAGTTGCAACCCGCACTTCTACGGTTTGGCCTGCCACTCTAAATGCTAGCTTACCGTCTTGTGGGATCCTTTTTTCGGCGATGTTTAAACCAGACAATATTTTGATACGTGCGATTGCTGCACCATGATGCCTTGCAGGTATTTGTGTTACATCTCGAATAATACCATCAATGCGCATCCGCACTTTAGTAGGGCCCGACTTATCCGGATCTATATGGATATCGGACGCGTTCCAACGTTTTGCATCCTGTAAAATTTTGTTAACCAGTTTGACGATAGCAGGCGTATCTTCTTCGCCTGGTTCATGCTCCTTTTCATCTTCCACCATGATGCTCTCATAATCCATGAGTTCATCGATATCTTCCTGCTCATCTTCTTCAGATTCAGCACCAACACCAAGATACTTAAGAATGTGATTTGGCAAGCTGACTGCTATTTCAGAATTATCAATGCCGAGTGCGCTTTCAATTTCCATCAGCAATTCCGCATTATTCGGTTCTAGCATCAATACAATAGGATTACCTCGTACGTCAGATACCACGGCGATGAAATTGCGCTTCAGATAAGATTTATTCATCTTCGCATTTCCCTGATGAAGATAAAAATCGTCAGGTGCGTATTTAATATATGGAACTTGATAAAAAATCGACAACGATTCGCCGACGGCATCTTCAGCGATTCGATGTTCACCTAAAATACGTTGAACGGCTGAACGGTGATCGCCAGATTCGTTTAGTTCATCAACGGTTGCTTGCGCAATCAGGTTTTTCTGAATAAGAAAATCAAATGGGTTTTTCGTACCGCCGAGCTCGAAACGGAACTTGTTTGCCAACAATTCAGCAACTTTTACAGCGAGCTGTAGGTCTTGATTATCAAAAACTCCATTGTTTTTGTTGATGATTTGCATAACGCCCATTAATAAACCCGCACGGACAATGGGCACGCACAAGATACTCTTGGTTTTAAAGTTAGTAGCCAAGTCGTATTTTTTGTCAAACCGCAATCTAAAATGGATGGATTTGAGCAATTCGTCATTATATGCATCAGCAATCATAATGGGTTGTTGTGCCATTGCGACATAGCCTGCAACAGACTGCGGGCTGATTGGAACTTTGATGATATTGACTTCTTTGCCTGTTTTAAATCGCGCGACGAGGTCTTGATGCTGCCGTCGTCTTTGAAATAGTGACATACGAGACGCGTCGAATGCATTAAGTATAAGCTTTTCGACATCACGATATGAGCGCACCAGACTTGGGATAGCATCAAGCTGTTTCGATAGCTGAGTTAATTTGTCGTAGGGGGGATCATCAAGCATTTTAACATTCGATTCCGATTTATGCTGCCTAACAGTATCTGTAAGCTTGGTTTTGTGTCGTGTTGCGCCTTCGCCGAAATACTATGGTTAAGACCGGTTTTTACGTTTCGTACTTTTCATTCACTCTATTATCGGCGTAACGCAAAATAGATTGAGGTAATTATGTGAGCAAGCTCTATCAATGTATGTGCGCTAAAAAACTGTTTGGTAATTTGTATTGACTACAAAGTTAGGAACTGTATAATTGCGCGCCACTGAGGTATTGGCTAAGTGTCATGCTTCGTAACGAGTGGTAATTAATTATTCCAAACAGTACGGCAAAAGCTGCATTGATAAGGGTCTAATTAGGAGCGGATCTCCTGACAACAGTGCCACTTTAATTACAGCATCCCGATATGGGATGAGTGAATTTAGCGCATCTTTTCATCTTTACTCCGAAACGGAGAATTACAAGAGTGAGAAGGTGATTTTTTTGTTCTTTCGATTGGAGCTTAATCGATGGCTAATCAAAGAATTCGTATTCGTCTTAAAGCATTTGATCACAAGTTGATCGACCAGTCTACGGCTGAGATTGTTGACACGGCGAAGCGAACTGGCGCGCAAGTAAGTGGACCTATCCCATTGCCAACGCGCAAAGAGCGATACACAGTTTTGATATCCCCGCACGTTAACAAGGACGCACGGGATCAATACGAAATACGCACTCACAAGCGTCTTGTGGATATTATTGAACCGACTGATAAAACAGTCGATGCTCTAATGAGACTAGACTTAGCTGCCGGTGTTGATGTTCAAATCAGCTTGGGCTAAGAGAGAGGGTTATCACTATGTCAATTGGTCTAGTAGGACGTAAAGTTGGAATGACACGCATTTTTACAGAGGATGGTGTCTCAATTCCGGTGACAGTTATTGAAGCAACCCCTAACCGCGTTACGCAGTTGCGTACTGACGAAACAGACGGTTATCGCGCATTGCAAGTGACGACTGGCACGAAAAAAGCAAATCGCGTCAATAAAGCAAAAGCGGGACATTTTGCAAAGGCCGGCGTTGAAGCAGGTCGTGGTTTGTGGGAATTTCGTCTACAGGATGATGAAGGCTCTGATATTGAAGTCGGCAGCGAAATCACTGTAGAGATTTTCAATGACACTAAAAAAGTCGATGTCGCAGGTACTTCTAAAGGTAAAGGGTTTGCCGGTGCAATCAAACGTTGGAACTTCAGTTCCCAGCGCATGACTCACGGAAACTCAATATCTCACCGTGCACCGGGTTCAATCGGTCAGAACCAATCTCCTGGTAAGGTGTTTAAAGGCAAAAAGATGGCTGGTCAGCTTGGTAACAAGCGTGTCACTACACAGTCATTGGAACTTGTTAAAGTTGATGCCGAAAATAACCTTCTTCTTATCAAAGGCGCAGTGCCTGGAGCAACAGGTAGCGACGTTATCGTCAAGCCTGCGGTCAAAGCATAACGTTTAGGAGTGTCATGATGGAATTAACAGTTAAAGACGCAAACAACGCGCTTGAAGTATCCGATGCCACTTTTGGACGCGAGTTCAATGAAGCATTGGTGCATCAGGTAGTTGTTGCATATTCAGCCGGTGGGCGACAAGGCTCAAAGGCACAAAAAACGAGATCTGAAGTGCGTGGTGGTGGTAAGAAGCCATGGCGTCAAAAGGGTACAGGTCGCGCTCGAGCAGGTACCATTAGAAGCCCTATTTGGGTAGGTGGTGGACGCGCATTCGCGGCAAAGCCAAGAAGCTTCGAGCAAAAAGTCAACAAAAAAATGTATCGCGGTGCGATCAAGAGCATCTTATCTGAATTAGTGCGTCAGGATCGATTGGTCGTCGTAGAAAAGTTTGGCGTTGAAGCGCCAAAGACTAAAGAGTTGTTGTCTAAATTAGGCGAGCTCGAGCTGAGTGATGTGCTGATAGTGACGAGTGAAGTTGACGAAAATCTGTATTTATCGGCGCGTAATTTATACAAAGTCGATGTTCGAGACGTACAGGGAATTGATCCCGTGAGTCTTATTGCGTTCGAAAAAGTATTGATGACAGCTGACGCCGTCAAGAAGCTTGAGGAGTCATTAGCATGAGTGAAGAACGTTTATTGAAAGTGCTATTGGCACCACATGTATCTGAAAAATCAACGATGGCTGCTGAAAATGGCAACACGTTTGTTTTTAAGGTAGCAAAAGATTCAAATAAAGCTGAAATAAAAGCTGCAGTTGAAAAGCTCTTTGAAGTTGAAGTCGAAGCTGTTCGAACAGTTAACTGCAAAGGTAAAGTAAAGCGCCACGGCTTGAAAGTTGGCAAGCGTAGCGATTGGAAAAAGGCCTATGTATTACTCAAAGAAGGCCAAGACATCGACTTCGTCGGTGCTGGTGCTGAGTAAGGAGTATAGAAATGCCATTATTAAAAGCTAAACCTACTTCTGCTGGCCGTCGTCACGTTGTTCAGGTCACAAACCCGGATTTGCACAAAGGAGCACCTCATGCACCTTTGCTAGATAAAAATAGTAAATCTGGCGGTCGAAACAACAACGGTCGAATTACTGTAAGGCACATTGGCGGTGGTCATAAGCAGCACTACAGAATCATCGATTTTAAGCGTAACAAAGACGGCATACCAGCCAAGATTGAACGTTTGGAATACGATCCGAATCGTTCTGCAAATATTGCACTAGTCTTATATGCCGATGGTGAAAGACGTTATATCTTAGCACCAAAAGGCACTCAAGCTGGCGACGCAATTCAATCCGGAGCAGATGCGCCAATAAAAGCAGGAAATGCCATGCCGATGCGCAGTATGCCAGTTGGTACGGTTGTGCACGCTATCGAAATGAAGCCAGGTAAAGGCGCACAGATTGCTCGGTCCGCAGGCGCTTACGCACAGATCCTTGCGCGTGAAGGAACATACGTAACTTTGCGATTGCGTTCAGGTGAAGTACGAAAAGTACTATCCGATTGTCGCGCAACCATTGGCGAAGTTGGTAACGCTGAGCACATGCTAAGGTCTCTTGGTAAGGCCGGCGCAACGAGATGGAGAGGGATTCGTCCGACTGTTCGTGGTGTTGCCATGAACCCAGTTGACCACCCACACGGTGGTGGTGAAGGTAAAACTTCAGGCGGTCGTCACCCAGTAAGCCCTTGGGGTGTTCCTACCAAAGGTAAGAAAACCCGAAGTAACAAGCGTACAGATAAACTTATCGTACGTCGTCGTAACAAGTAAAAGCGAGGATTCACCATGCCACGTTCTCTCAAGAAAGGTCCTTTTATTGACCTGCACTTGCTGAAGAAGGTAGAGACTGCAGTGGAAAAGAACGACAAGAAGCCAATTAAAACTTGGTCACGTCGGTCTATGATCATCCCAGATATGATTGGGTTGACCATTGCTGTCCATAACGGTCGCCAACACGTTCCTGTCTATATCAGTGACGAAATGGTCGGTCATAAATTGGGCGAATTTGCGCCTACGCGCACTTACCGCGGCCATGTCGCGGACAAGAAAGCGAAACGTTAAGGGGAATATGATGGAAGCATTTGCTAAACACCGTTTTGCCCGAACGTCAGCTCAGAAAGCGCGTCTGGTAGCAGATCAAATTCGAGGAATGCATGTAGAAAAAGCACTAGAGCTTTTAACCTACAGCCCTAAGAAAAGTGCCGGTTTGATTAAGAAAGTATTGGAATCTGCAATTGCAAATGCAGAAAACAATGACGGTGCAGACATTGATGAATTAACAGTCTCAAAGATTTTTGTAGATGAAGGTCCAACAATGAAGCGCATCAAACCACGTGCTAAAGGCCGTGCAGACCGTATTTTTAAGCGTAGCAGTCACATTACTGTGGTTGTAGCGGATAACTAGGAGTAGATTATGGGTCAGAAGGTTCATCCTACCGGAATACGCCTGGGTATCAGTAAGCCATGGAATTCAACTTGGTACGCTAATACAGCAGAGTATGCCGACAATTTATACGGCGACCATCAGGTTCGTCAGTATTTGACAAAAGAATTGAAAAACGCATCGTTATCTAAAATCGTGATAGAGCGACCAGCAAAGAGCATCCGTGTGACTATTCACACAGCACGCCCTGGCGTTGTCATTGGTAGAAAAGGTGAAGATGTGGAAAAACTTCGCAATCACATCACTAAGCTTGCTGGCGTACCAGCGCAAGTGAACATTGCGGAAGTACGTAAGCCTGAATTAGACGCACAGTTGGTGGCAGACGTTATCTCGAGCCAGTTAGAACGACGTGTTATGTTCCGGCGTGCTATGAAACGTGCAGTTCAAAACGCAATGCGTCTTGGTGCATTAGGAATTAAGGTTGAAGTCAGTGGTCGTCTTGGTGGCGCTGAGATTGCTCGAAGCGAATGGTATCGCGAAGGCCGAGTGCCTCTCCATACATTCCGTGCAGACATCGATTATGCAACATCTGAAGCGTTAACCACTTATGGCATCATCGGCGTTAAAGTCTGGATTTTCAAAGGTGAAGTGTTAGGTGGATTACCCACTCAGCAAGAGCAGCCAGCTCCATCTGCACCTAAGAAGAAAGGCCGTGGCGCTAAGCGAGAGGGTTAATCATGTTACAACCAAAGCGTACGAAATTTCGTAAACAGCACAAAGGCCGTAACCGCGGACTAGCTATTGCCGGTGGCAAAGTGAGTTTTGGTTCTTATGGTCTAAAAGCAATTGGCCGCGGTCGTATGACAGCTCGCCAAATCGAAGCGGCTCGTCGAGCAATGACGCGCCATGTTAAACGTCAAGGTAAAATCTGGATACGTGTTTTCCCTGATAAGCCAATCACTGAGAAGCCACTTGAGGTTCGTCAAGGTAAAGGTAAGGGTAACGTTGAATATTGGGTATGCCAAATCCAACCAGGTCGTGTTTTATACGAAATGGAAGGTGTTCCAGAAGAGTTGGCACGTGAAGCATTTGCACTAGCAGCTGCTAAACTGCCGTTTAAAACTACCTTTGTAACTCGGACGGTGATGTAATGAACGGAGCAGAATTAAGAGAAAAGAG
>DDLV01000017.1 GCA_002340325.1 Glaciecola sp. UBA2563
AGTAAAAAATATATCGTCGCGATTGTAAATGACTAGTTGTTTTATATCTTTGCTTTCACCCAAATCAATTACCAACCATGGGTTGATTTCCCTCTTCGTATGAAAGCCACAACCGCCGTTACGTCGTAGTTCTAGGACTCCATTACCTGAGTATCTATCGTCGTCATTATATACAGAGCTAATAAAAGTGTTGTTTACCTTCGAAATTATCTGATCCGAAGCGTCAATTATCTCAATTGTATCCAAATGAAAAGGTGATTCGGTTTGCAGACTTAGTCTAATGAAACGAATATTAGAACTAACATTCACTGTAAGAGGGCGTTTATTTTTTGCACCTCTGAAATCAACATTATCAAAATGCGTTAAATGCTGTTTTACTTTCATTGAAATTGATTTGAAGCAAATGATGTTACTTTCTTTTTGTCTTCGTTTAAAAAACATAAAAACCTTAAATTAAATTTGATCTCACAAAGACCTGATTCTGCTACTTTTTGATCTGCTTCAATTCACTAGGACGCTTTATTTAAAAATAAAGTAGAATCCAATTATTGAGATTTTAAATGACAAAAAGAACTGCCAGAAATGATAATGATACACCAGAATTAAAACAGGAAACTATCGCACTAGTCAATAAGCAAGGTGACATCGAACCAAAGCAGCTGCATCTTAGGGTATTACAGATAAATTACTTTACAACTGGTGATTCGAATTTGAACCTAAGTAATCGGGTATCAATTTTCACGCGGATAAAAGAGCTAGTCTATTTTGTATGGCTTCGATTGATAAATAAAGAGTTATTGATGTAAACTGTATCGAAACTAATGCGCGTCACCTGAAATAACCGAAAAAAGGTTAGCTCAAATCTAAACAAAAATGACATCCTAAAAACCGAGTAACATTTAGCTCTAATCTGAGCAAGTACAAATTAAATAACGTCTTTGTTTCCATCTGTCAGGATTGTGTTAATTCGATTCTTATATCGTCATCATCAGTTAAAACTGACGCTCGACCCCTCATGCAGGCTTCCACTAAAGAAAGCTGTGTACTAATTACTTTGGCCTCAAAATTATGATGATTACCATAATATTGTTCTTTTTCTTTCTCTTCTTTAATCAAGTCTTTTAATTTTTTATTTTGATCGATTAATGTGAAACCAAATGACGCATTAAAAAACGCTGCCTCGGCTCTAGCTGTCTTGAACCTGGATTCTGGCGTATCGTCATGAGAATGGTATACGATTGAGTTTTGGCTATATGTTTTCGTAAAGCCAAGCTGAATCATCATCCACGCCCAAGCTTGATCTTCGCCCCAGTCAATTTCTGGATAAGGGACGTGCTCCCAGGCAGATTTGCGCATACATGAATTGTTGTCAGAGTAAAACTGAAGTGCGTGCTGCCATTCTATGCTTCCAGGCTCGACCTTATCGAAATACCAATCATATGAATCACCCAACATATCAAAACGTTCGAACACGCGGTCAATATCTCTTTTTACAAATGGTGAATGTTCTTTGTATGCACGATGAGCGCCAAATACACCGGCAGAAGTATCTGAATACTCAAGTCCGGCTAGAAGGTTTGATAACCAGTTTTCGTTAGCAGGCATTGCATCCTGTGTTAACACTGCAATGAATTCTCCTTTGCAAAGAGAAATTGCATAATTACGCGTTCGTCCATGCTGAAAGTCAGTATTTGGAATACTGTAAAGCTTAAGCCGTTTATCGTTAACGGCATTTAATATATCAACCGTTTCATCGCTAGAGCCACTGTCGACTACGACTACCTCAAAGTCGAACTCCGTTTCTTGATTAAGAATAATATCGATTACCTTCTTAAAAGAAGGTCCAGCATTATAGGTTGGAATAATGACGGAAGATTTTAGCTCATATGTTTTATTCGCGGGGAATAATTGTTTCTTTGTAACGGGTATGAAATTTGTGTCCGTTAATTTTTCGAGAATTGCCGACTCAATATCGCGAGCACTTTGTTTCCAACTGAGTGAATTAGCAAAATCAAGGGCAAATTGTGATTTCTTTTTAATGCTGTTAGGGTCTTTGGCTAGTTGTTCTAGTCTATTGGCTATCGCCAGCGGATCTGGATTGACCAAGTCTACAAAAGTGGTATCAAAAACGGCTCTCGTGCTTTCTACATCGAGCTCAAGCACGGGTAGGGCACACGCCATCATTTCAAGCGGGATCAACGAATAGTTTGTAGCGGAAAATACCATCCCAACATCGGATTGCCGGTACAAGTCACCTAGTTCCTCAGCTGAAATAATGCCCAGATATTCATGTGAAAAACTCACTCCGAAGTTTAATCCATCTTGGCCAAAAAATGATACGTGAAGCTTCACACCGCGCTTATCAAGTTCCTTTAGTGCAGCAACGCCCAGCATCACCGCCCGTCGCGGTGTATAAGCACGAGCGTAAAAAGCAACATGAAGAATATCTGATGTCTCTTTGTTTGTTTTGACATCAGTATTCGCGGGGAAATAAAACTTTCTGTCAGTTGCCAGGTTCCATTTTCGTGCCCACATACCTTCTTCTTGTGCTTTGCTGAAAAGCCATTCGCCAGCACATAATGCATTTAGCCCAAAAGAATACGTCAGTTTTGCAATCAAGTGAGAATCACCAACGGCGTGAAACATCGGCTCCCAATCTTGTATAAAGTAAAATCGCTCTTTAAATCTCGACATTGCTAGGATGGGGAACACCGTCCAGCAATCGGTTGCGATAACGACATCACCCGATATCCACTTAACATCCTCAGGTAAAAATTGAACGATTACGCCTTCATCAATTGCTTGATAGTGAAGGTTTATTGTCTCTTTTGCCATTTTGGGTGTTGCATAGTTTCGGGCATTCTGAATCCATATGGTCTGTCGGTGTCCAAATTCTTCTAAATATTTTACCATTCTGAAGATGGTCATATGGCCACCGGCGCCTATTCCAAAATCCGGTATAATCCAATGAATATTTAGTGACTCACTATTGTAATAAGGGTATTGCGGATTCAATTCAACTCGCTCATTCAGCGCTATATTGGGAGTGTCGCGAAGCCAACGAGAATCGACATTATATCGGCTATTTTGCAAGCCAACGTCAAAACTATTAAGGTCCCATGCATTTGCGTATCGTTCGATGTTTACAATTTCGCCGTAAAACTTCTTGCTTGAAAATCCGTTGAATTTAGGCAAAACACCGAGGCACCGTTCGACTACGTGCGCAACGGTCCCTTCTTCTTGCGAATCTTCGATCTGAAAGTCTTCAATAGAGATGTTTCCATCAAATAACTGAAAAATAGATTTAGGTTTAAACCAACACATAGACCCTGCAGGGAAATCGATGGGGTCTGACGGGAGTAATTCTGCATCGAGACCAAATTTTTCAAATAGCTCAGCGGCTGCGTCATAATTACCGTTCCACCCTGTGAACTTTTTGATTTCGAAATAATTGTCTGGATAAAGCAATCCCAAGCTTCTGTCGCCATACAGTGTGCTCAATATGCGGTTGACTTGAGTTTGACTGCCGACGAGTTGGTCAAACAGATAGTTACGCCAGCGATCACCAAAATGAGTATGCGGACTTTTTTTCGAGTGTAAATGACAGACAAAATCATATTCTTTTAAATTGGTGCCCAGTCCAATAAGCATCGGGGCAATATCTCTACCGATATTAGGGACGAGCTTAACGCTGATAGACTGAATTATCTTTGCTTTCTTGATTTTATTATGTATTCGAGTCAATTTGTGTTTCGATACAGTTGTAAAATAAAGATCAATGCTTTTATCAAGTTGTTCAAAGAGCGGGATCAGTTCATCCAGTATATCGGGATAATAAAGATGCACATGAATAGCTGCTGAATGATTAGATAATATATTGCTTTGATTTGACGTTAGTTCAACAGAATTTGGAGCAATGCAGCAGCTGTCATTTTTTTCTTTATGCTTTATTAAATGTAATATGGGACACTTGTTGTCGAGGTCTTCGTTGTACTGTGTTTTATACCAATGAGAATCAAATTGATTGCTAGGATTTCGATCTTCTTTCCAGCCAAATTCCAGATAATGCGTAAACGCATCTGCGATAGCATGCACTATATCAGGGTATTGGTTTAGGTAATATTGTTCATCAAACAGACCGCTCTTTTTAACTACTTCTTTTTCGTTGGCAGTATAGTTATGCGATGCAAAACTAAAAATGGCATGAATTGAAAGCCGACCTTTTTTAACTTGTCTAATTGACTGTTCTAAATAATTTTCAGGTTTAATTCCTAACGATTCTAGTTGGCGAAGTGCTTCAGATTTGTTGAAATCAGGATGACACTCCCTTAACTCAGCGCCACCTATTCTTAAAAAATGCAGTAGCGGTGGCACGCCGGATGACGCAACATCAGGATTCATTCGATTGTAGAATTCACTAGAAAAGTATGGGCTCAGATCAAGATTTTGTTTCCAGCCTTCATTGACGTAGTGTAAAGCGGCTGAAAATTTTGTAATTCCCTTTCCGCCGATTGAGCGGTAATGCCCAGAATTAACGATAACTGATCGCGCTATTTCCAATGCATATCTGTATTGTTTTGATTTCGACATGGTAGGTAACTAATATCCTATTAGACATTTCTTACGAGGGTGGTAATTTGCGATGACATAAATTTCTGTCATTAGTTAATGATGAGAACCCACACAAGAAAAACGCTATTCTAAGTTTTCTGATTTTAAAGCAAGTCAATGCGTAAATGATTTTTCTAAACGGTGTGCGTATTTTTAATTTTCTCTTTGTTAAAAATAATATTAGCATTCTTAGATTTTTATGACAGTAATAAAGTCAATCAGGTATAGATTACTACGCTAGTGTTTATCAAGTGCAGGCACAAACTTTTGATTTTAAATGGTAGATTTTTCTATGCCGATGCCTTACTATTTTCATACACGACTACTTACCCAGAATCTGCCGCTACCCAATTGTTATTATCCAAACACCACTCTATTGTCTTGAGTATACCTGATTCAAACGTTTCTTGCGGTTTCCACCCTAGCTCATTTTCAATTTTACTTGCATCAATAGCATAGCGCCTGTCATGCCCAGGCCTATCTTTGACAAAGGTAATTTGTTCTCGGTAAGAGCCACTAGATTTAGGTTTTAGTTCATCAAGTGCGTCGCAAATCGTTTCTACCACCTCAAGATTCCTTCTCTCGTTATGTCCGCCTATATTATAGGTGTCGCCAACGTTGCCTTCTAACGCGACTAATGTCAGCGCACGGGCGTGATCTTCAACATATAACCAATCTCTAATTTGACTGCCATCCCCGTATACTGGCAGTGGTTCACCGGCGAGTGCTTTTAAAATAACCAGCGGAATCAACTTTTCCGGATAATGGTAAGGACCATAATTATTAGAGCAATTTGTAATTATAGTAGGCAATCCAAATGTCCTCTTCCAAGCTCGTACGAGGTGATCAGATGATGCTTTGGACGCCGAATACGGAGAACTGGGTTGATAAGCTGTTGATTCTTTGAAAAGAGGTAGTGCGTCATCATCAACTTCATCTGGATGAGGTAAGTCACCATAAACCTCGTCAGTGGAAATGTGATGAAACCTAAATATCTTTTGATTCTGTTGATTCAAGGATGCAAAGTGCTTTCTACTTTGTTCCAGTAATGTATAGGTCCCAATAATATTTGTTTGAATAAACTCTGCTGGGCCATCTATTGACCTATCCACATGGGATTCTGCAGCCAAATGCATAATGATATGAGGAGCATGTTGTTTGAATACGCGCTCGATTTCTTGTGCATCAGTAATATCTACTTGTTCAAAAGAGTATCTTGGGCTCTTATCAATACTTGCCACATTGGCTAAGTTGCCGGCGTATGTGAGTTTATCGACATTTATTACATTGTGAGAAGTGTTATTGATTAAATGACGAATGACCGCTGAACCGATAAATCCTGCACCGCCAGTTACGACTATATTTAGATTTTTTGAATTCATAGTATGGAAAAATAATTTTTATGTTGTTGTGTGAAGCTCATCCATCATCTCTGACAAGTTTTGGTACCAGTGCTTATTACGCGTACTAAAAGATTTTCGCGTTTTCACTTTATCAAGTACGCTGTAGTGAGGCCTCTCGGCCGGTGTCGGGTATTGTTCAGTTGGAATTGGATTGATCGGAATTTTATTAGATAGCATTCCTTTTTCGATAGCGAGCGTTTGAATTGCGCATGCGAAGTCGTACCAACTCGCTACGCCCTCATCGGTCCAATGAAAAACGCCTATCTCTCGTTTACGACTTGCTTCAATGCAAACCTGTGCCAAACCCTTGGCCCATGTCGGGCTGCCTATTTGATCGTCAATAACGTTCAACTTTGGTTTTTCTGACATTAGTCGTAGCATAGTTTTAACGAAGTTGTTGCCGTATTGCGAATAGACCCATGAAGTTCTTATGAGGGTTGATTGTTCACCTAGAATGCTCTGTAGAAAGCTTTCACCTGCTGCCTTGCTTTCACCATAAACGCTACCCGGTTCGAGTTCATCATCAGGCAAGTAAGGTACGCCCTTAGTCCCGTTAAAAACATAATCAGTGGAAACATGCACTAAAAAGCAGTTGTTGCTTTTACAAAATGTTGCCAGGTTCTCTACAGCCAGTGCATTCAGTTGGAATGCATTTTCCTTATCTGATTCTGCGCCATCTACGGCTGTGTAGGCGGCGGCATTGATGATCGCGCGAGGATTAAATGTAACTAGCGTCGCTTCTAACGCTTCTTGGTCAAAAAGGTCGATATCCTGAGAGCCGAAAAAAGTTGTCGAGCTTGGTAGCAATAATTTTAATTCATTCGCCAATTGACCACTTTTGCCAATAACTAGCGTCGTCATATTTTACCCGGACTTAAAGTGGGGGCTTGAGCAAGCGTCAGTCCTTCTTGATCTTTTTGTGAAAGCAATGGAGGTTCTTCGTTCACCAAAGGCCAATCTATGCCAATTTCGGGGTCATCCCACTTAATTGAAACCTCAGATTCAGGATGATAATAATCAGTGCATTTATAAACAAATTCAGCAGATTCACTTGTCACGTAAAATCCATGCGCAAATCCCTCTGGTACCCATAACTGCTTTTTATTTTTGGCAGAAAGTTCGACGCCTATCCAATGCCCAAAGGTGTCTGAGTTTGCCCTAATATCAACAGCCACATCGAATACCGATCCTTTGATCACTCTAACCAGTTTTCCCTGTGTTTGTTCCCGCTGGTAATGAAGTCCCCTTAATATCATCTGTTTAGATAGACTATGATTCTCTTGAACAAAAGTAACGTTCGCACAGTTCTCATTAAACCAGTTTTCTCTAAATGACTCGAAAAAAAAGCCTCGTTCGTCTCCAAAAACTTTTGGTTCGATTATTTTTACATCATGGATTTTAGTGCTTATAACTTCCACTAGCTTTTCACTTTATCGTTTAAAATTTGCATTAGGTACTTACCGTAACCACTCTTAAGTAAGGGCATCGCGAGCGATTCAAGTTGTTCGGCGTCGATAAACTTCATCCTATAAGCAACTTCTTCCGGACAACATATTTTTAACCCTTGTCGGCGCTCAACGTTAGCAACAAAGTTACCGGCATCCGATAAACTATCAATCGTTCCCGTATCTAACCAGGCAGAACCTCTTCCAATCAGCTCAACATTTAGTTTTCCATTATCTAGATACATAGAATTCAAGTCTGTTATTTCAAGCTCGCCTCTCGATGAAGGACGAACTGACTTAGCGTAATCAACAACGTGACTATCATAAAAATAAAGACCTGTTACCGCATAATTTGACTTCGGTTTTAATGGCTTTTCTTCTAGCGATAGTACCCTCCAGTCATCATCGAACTCGACGACGCCATATCGCTCGGGGTCAACTACGTGATAGCCAAAAACCGTTGCTCCATCTACTCTAACTGATGCCGCCTGTAGTGATGCGGAGAAGTCGTGCCCGTAGTAAATATTATCTCCCAAAATCAATGTTGCCGGACTATTTCCAATGAACTCTTCGCCAAGTAGGAATGCCTGAGCTAGCCCATCTGGCGATGGTTGCACAGTATAACTCAAGTTGATACCCCATTTTTCACCAGTGCCTAAAAGTGCACTAAATCTTGGGAGGTCTTCGGGCGTTGAGATAACGAGAATATCTTTAATGCCAGCGAGCATGAGGGTGGACAACGGATAATAAATCATCGGCTTGTCATAAACCGGCATCAATTGTTTGCTAACGACAGAAGTTAATGGATGTAAACGCGTTCCAGAGCCACCCGCCAATATGATGCCTTTTCTCAAATCAAATCCCTCTCTTTTGTCGTTTTGCCATTGCTAGTGAAGTTTTTAATGTTGCGGATAAATACGATGTGTAGCATGACATGCCGAATTAAGCAGCACACTTTTTGGTCTCTCTTTTTAAGCGCTTCTCTATCGTCAAATGACAGACTGCGCATCCGCGCGAAGTGATAAGATTGTGTTTTGCTGTAAGCCTTTTAAAGAAGTATAGTTAATAAATTCAGACTTTTGAAGAATAAATTGCAGATTGATACTATGAAGCAGAACTGTTCAAATCAGACACTTTGCATAAACTCACACCATTGATCAGGTAATCACCAATTGAGAAAAATTTATTTAATTCTTTGTGATATCTTAGATTAATGTCTAAAAACTCATTGCCGAAACAATATAAAATGAAAGTCTGAGCGCATCTCTGAATAAAAGAGAGTTGTTTTTGCAAATTTAGCCCCAAAGAATAAATCGTGTAGCGGCTGAAGATAGTTACTTAGAACTATGGAACTTCAAATGTGCAGCATATAGACTTCATCTCAAGATTAATTAATCACAATTTAAAAGAGACCTAAAGTAAATGAATGTAACAGTTTTCGGAATTGGCTACGTTGGCCTTGTTCAAGCAGCTGTTTTAGCGGAAGTTGGCCACGATGTGTATTGTGTGGATGTCGATCAGCAAAAAGTGGACAACTTAAAAAAGGGGATTATCCCAATTTATGAGCCGGGTCTTACGCCACTTGTGACGTCAAATTACGAAGCGGGCAGGATAACGTATACCACCGATGCAGAGGAGGCGATAAAGCATGGGGACCTCGTCTTTATTGCAGTTGGAACGCCGCCTGATGAAGATGGCTCAGCGGATTTAAAATACGTCTTAGCAGTTGCCGAGACCATCGCCACTCACATGCAAAGCCACAAAATCGTCATCAATAAGTCCACTGTACCTGTTGGCACGGCCGACAAGGTCCGCGCCAAGCTGACTGAAGTATTGGCAGAAAAAGGGAAAGATGTCAGTTTTGATGTGGTTTCCAACCCCGAGTTTCTAAAAGAAGGCGCAGCGGTAAATGATTGTATGCGTCCAGATCGCATAATATTAGGCACATCGTCTGAACGGTCAGAGAAGAAACTACGTGAATTATACGCACCATTTAACCGCAATCACGATAAAATCATCGTGATGGATGTGCGAAGTGCAGAACTCACCAAGTATGCTGCTAACTGCATGTTAGCGACGAAAATCAGTTTCATGAATGAAATTGCTAATTTAGCAGAGTTATTTGGCGCTGACGTTGAAAACGTGCGTCGCGGTATCGGCAGTGACCCTCGTATCGGTTATCAGTTTATTTATCCTGGTTGCGGTTATGGCGGTTCGTGTTTTCCTAAAGACGTGCAAGCGTTGGTAAGAAGCGCAACCGGTGTTGGTTACACTGCGAAAGTCCTGGAGTCTGTTGAGGCAGTGAACTACAGACAAAAAGAAAAGCTGTTTGATTACATGATGCGGCATTATAACGGTGACTTGAAAGGCAAGACGATTGCCTTGTGGGGGTTGTCATTTAAACCGAATACTGATGATATGAGAGAAGCGTCCAGTCGCGTACTCATGGAGAAGCTTTGGGCAGAAGGTGCCAAGGTACAAGCGTTTGATCCAGAAGCAATGGAAGAGACGCAACGTATTTATGGTGACCGTGATGATTTGGTATTACTTGGTACTAAAGAAGCAACATTAAAAGACGCAGACTGTCTTGCCATCTGTACTGAATGGCAAGCGTTTAGAGCGCCTAATTTTGACAACATAAAATCTGCGCTGAAAGACCCTGTCATCTTTGATGGAAGAAACCTTTTTGAGCCATCTCTAATGGCCGAGTATGGACTAGATTACTATGGCATTGGTCGAGGCTTGTCTGTAAAATCTTGATATTGGAGTATTTTGCGACGGCACTGTTGCGGAGTACCTTTTCACCCTCGTAGATTCGACAAAATATAAAATATTAATCACTTACGCTAACTAAGATTTTAAGGAACATTACATGAGTCAAGTAAAAAAAGCGGTAATTCCGGTCGCTGGTTTGGGTACTAGGATGTTACCCGCTACAAAAGCAATTCCCAAAGAAATGCTTCCGGTGGTTGATAAGCCATTGATTCAGTATGTCGTTCAAGAGTGTGTTGCCGCTGGCTTAAAAGAGATCGTTTTAGTTACTCACGCGAGTAAAAACAGTATCGAAAATCATTTCGATACGTCATTTGAGTTAGAAGCTACACTAGAAAAACGCGTCAAACGACAGCTGCTTGAAGAAGTGCAAGCAATTGTGCCAAAAGATGTGACGATTATGCACGTGAGGCAAGGCGTAGCAAGCGGTTTAGGCCATGCTATTCTTTGTGCATTGCCTATGGTAGGACCGAATCCTTTTGCGGTAGTACTTCCTGATGTGATTATTGATGATGTACGGGCTAATCCTAAGAAAGATAACTTAGCCGATATGGTGGCCACTTTTAATACCTCAAGAGTCAGCCAAGTTATGGTGGAACAAGTACCGGATGAAGATGTGAGTAAGTTCGGTATTGTGGATCTCGAAGGAAAAACCATTGAGCCGGGTGAATCTTGTAAAATACACAAGATGGTAGAAAAACCAGTGTTCGAAGAAGCGCCTTCAAACTTGGCAGTTGTAGGACGCTATGTGCTTTCAGCAAAAATTTGGGATTTGCTAAAAGTGACATTGCCAGGTGCGGGTGACGAGATCCAACTAACGGATGCCATTGATGCGCTAATGGAACATGAGCAAGTAGACGCATACTACATGAAAGGCAAGAGCCATGATTGTGGGTCTAAGATGGGATACATGCTAGCGAATGTCGAGTACGCTTTGCGTCACCCTAGTTTGGCCGATGAGTTCAAAACGAAGTTAAAATCAATGCTGGCGGATTAGTAGGAGATTAATGCACAGCTGAGCAATTGATGGCTGGTCATATAAGGACTGATCGTGCACCGCGAAAGCTCATCTAGCTATTTTTACAAACGCTCAGTAAATGGCCAGCATCCGCGCTGGCCTTCGATACTCGCATAAAAACGTATTTTAGACAGTCACCAATACACTTAGTCGTTGCATCATTTTTTCGCCTATCCCTTTTACGTTAACAAGTTCTTCAACACTTGCGAAATTGCCATTGCGTTTACGATAATCAACAATTGCTTCGGCTTTCTTGGGGCCTAAGCCAGGCAAACTGCTAAGCGTTTTAGCATCAGCTTTGTTGATGTTAATTAAGTCGACTTTTTTACTAACTAACGCTGCTGATGCTACGTCCTTCTTGGCGGTATTGGCAAGCGCGTTGCTCTGGAAGTAAATAAGTGAGGATGTAACGGCAATAATTAGTATTATCCACGTGGTAAGTTTCATAGAGTTCTCCTTCTATAGTTGTTTAACGATAAACCACGAGAACATGTTAGCGAGTGCGATTTGAGAAATTAACTGTCCAGATGAACGGAATCTGGGGCAAAAAAAAGAACCAACCTCATCGATTGGTTCTCTTTGTCTTTAGAAATTAACTATCACACCGTCAATTTCTATCATTTAACTTGTCATAGCTTAGCGAGTTATAGCCTATCTAAAACCGCTTGAGTGAAATCAGTGGTTCCGTGCGTACCACCAAGGTCACGCGTTGTTCGGTCGCCCGATTCGATAACATCGCGTAAAGCAGCCCTTATTTTTTCTGCTTTGTCCTGCATCCCTAAGTATTCAAGCATTTGAATAGACGCTAAGATCACTGAAGTAGGGTTGGCAAGGTTTTTTCCAGCAATATCAGGTGCTGAACCATGGACGGCTTCAAAAATTGCGCAGTCTTTGCCAATGTTAGCGCCGGGAGCCATACCTAGACCGCCGACAAGCCCTGCGCACAGATCAGATAGTATGTCGCCAAACAGGTTAGTCGTTACAATCACATCAAACTGGTGAGGGTTCATAACTAACTGCATACAACAGTTATCGACAATCATTTCTGTTGATTCAATATCTGGATAACGTTGGCCTACCTCTCGTGCGACGCGCAAAAACAAACCTGATGTTGATTTGAGAATGTTTGCTTTGTGAACTGCAGTCACTTTTTTACGCCCTTCACGCTGCGCTAGCTCATAGGCAAAAGTCACAATCTTTTCAGCACCATCACGCGTGATTTTACTCATGGCTTCAGCTTCATTTCCGTCTTCTGAGATACGTTGCCCAAGACCAGAATACATGCCTTGCGTGTTTTCTCGCACGGTAATGATGTCTATATCTTCATATCTTGCCTGAGTGCCCTTGAATGATAAAACTGGGCGAAGATTGGCATACAGTTGAAATTGCTTTCGCAAACTTACATTAATTGATGTAAAACCTTCACCCACGGGCGTCGTAAGAGGACCTTTCAGTGCTATTTTGTTTTTTGCAATCAGGTCTTTCGTTTCATCAGGTAACAAGTCGCCATGGTTCTCTAGAGCCATTAATCCCGCATCTGCATATTCATAAAGGAAGTTGCATCCGGCTTTGTCTAAAATTTGTGTTGCGGCATCGATAATATCTGGGCCGATACCATCGCCTCGTATAACTGTGATACGTTGTTCACTCATGCTTTATTCCTTGAAAAATTGAGCGCGTATTTTACATCACAAGCTATTGGTGTTGAACAAAAAGCAGCACCTTGTTTGTCAATATACTACTAGGGTCGCAGGTGGCTGAATCAAATTGTATCGAGCTAGACCACAAGCTTATAACAAGGCTTATAAGAACTACCTGGCAATTTCATTCGTCCTTGTTCTACAAACGACTGCAATAACTCATCCATTTGCCTCATTAGCTCACTATCACCCGTTAACTCAAATGGCCCACGTTCTTGAATAAGCCTTATCCCTTCAGCTTTGACATTGCCTGCGACAATTCCGGAAAAACACTTTCTCAAATTGGCCGCCAAAGCACTTGGGGATTGCGAAAGGCGTAAATCTAATGCGGCCATTGATTCGTGTGTGGGCTCGAAGGGGGCTTGGAAATCAACCGGAATTTTGAGTCGCCAGTTAAAATTAAATGAGTCGCCAAACTCTTTCCTGTACTGTCTAACTTTCTGTTGCGATTCAAATAAATCACGAGCCACTTGTTTTGCATCACCGGTGATTATTTTATATTTTTCGCTTGCTTTCTCGCCCAGCGTAGCCTTAACAAAGCTGTCGATAGCCTGAAAATATTCTGCTTTCTCACGCGGTCCAGTCAAAATGATGGGTAACACCTGATGCTCATTCTCTTCCTGTAGTAACAAGCCAAGCAAATACAGAAGTTCTTCAGCCGTGCCAACGCCGCCGGGAAAAATAACGATGCCATGACAGGCTCTAACAAATGCCTCAAGTCGTTTTTCAATATCTGGCATAATTATCAGTTCATTGACGATAGCATTGGGGGGCTCTGCCGCAATGATTGACGGTTCTGAGATACCAATGTAGCGACCGGATTTAATTCGCTGTTTAGCATGCCCAATCGCCGCACCCTTCATAGGTCCTTTCATCGCGCCAGGACCGCAGCCAGTGCAGATATTCATTCCGCGTAGTCCGAGTTCATAACCGACTTCTTTGGTGTATTTGTACTCTTCCTTGCGAATCGAATGCCCTCCCCAACAGACAATTAAATTCGCTGGATCACCCGTCGCTAGTGCGTTTGCATGACGGAGCATGTCAAATACAAGGTGTGTCGTAAAACCTGAAGAATCGATTTCTCGCGAATATCGATATTCATGCTTAGTGTTCATATATAGCATGTCTCTAAGCACAGCGAATAGATGTTCGTGAACGCCAGTGATTAACTGACCATCAACAAAAGCAACTTCAGGCGGATTAACCAGTTCAATCTTAACGCCCCTTTCTCTTCGAATCAGATTAACGTCGAAGTCACGATACTGGTCAAATAGCGCTTCAGAATCGTCTTGCTCAATACCTGAATTCAAAACAGCTAAACAGCAATTTCGAAACACTCGGTATAAGTCATCGGAAGTAGAGGTTTCTAATTGGCTAACCTCCAATTGAGATAGCTGACTGAGCCAGCCGACGGGGTTTAGCTGAATGCGAACACTCATGCATTCTCCTCCACTTCTAAAAAGGTTTGGGTTTGATTTCTACCTGAGTTTTTAGCGCGATAAAGTAACTTGTCTGCAACTTCAAACGCGTTTTCTATTGGCTGGGATAAATCGCACTCAACTAGTCCGATTGAAACCGTTATGCTCACTCTATTTCCCTTAAACATGAATGGCAACTCCGAGATACTAACTCGTAATTTTTCTACTCGTTCAAGTGCATCGTTAACGTTGGTTTTGGGCAACAGCACCACAAACTCTTCACCACCCCACCTTGCAGCGTAATCATCCTTAGAGAGTTGTTTAGTAAACTGTCCTGCTATTATTTGCAACGTCTTGTCTCCAACTGAGTGGCCATACTTATCGTTAATCGATTTGAAGTGGTCGATATCAATAACTGCCATACAAACCGGTATACCTTCGATCTTTGCTTGTTTATAAGCAGATGATGCAAATTCTTCATATGCCATTCTGTTTGGCAATTTTGTCAAAGTATCTGTCAACGCTTCGTTGCGCTGTGCGACGAGTTTTTGTTTGTATTGTTGAGCCTTATCTTCAAGCTCAGTAATTCGTTTTTGCATAGAAATAAGAAGCGCCAGCATTTTTTCACTCTCATTCCTATCTTCTGTTTCCGCTTTGTTCAATGATGCTTGTAGTTTTTCTAAGTAAGTGTGTGCATGCGCTTTTAAATCTTCTATTTTTTCAGCATCACAAAGCGCCAATTCTATTGTGGAAATTTGTGACTGCAAATCTGCGTTTTGTTCTGCGCGGCTTTTTATTCTTGACCGCGACGATTCAATCGTATTTTTTAACCCCTGATTAACGTTTTGCAACGATTGATGAATATCTTGTATTAGCTGGTTTACCGCCCCTGCTTCTTTAACGATATCTCGCATTACAAATCTAATAAGGCCCAAACAACATTCCAACAATTCTTCAATTGACAAGCCTTTGGATAACTTGTCTTTGAGTTCGGACACTACCTGATCGTCAGGGTTTTTCGTCAAATGGGGTTCTAGTAATTCATTCAATTCACGTGTGATTTGTTGCTGTGTTTTAATCTGATTTACTGTCTTGCTGACTGCATTGCTAGCAAGCGCTCTACGAAAAAGCACTAGTGCTTTTTCAAATACAATGATAGGTGACCTTAAATCGTCAGAACCTTTGAGCCCTTCTAAAAATGTTTGGATCTCAGAACGCACTGCTTGGTCGATGGCGTCTACGTCATTTAAACGACGCATTGAGTTTTCGATTTCTGACAGTGTTGTAATTTGTTGCTGCTGAAGGTATCGGGTTTCTGACGCGAGTAATGCATTTACTTCGGCCGATAATTCTGCAGCTTTCCCATAATCCGGTTTGCCTTGCAGCAATTTTCGAATTTTTGTGAGTTCAATGTCAACTTTCGGGTTGGTACCTTCAAAAAATATTGACAGCTTTGTGATAAACAGTGACAGCTTGTCCAGCTGTTGCTTGGCAACAAGCAAATTTCGTTTGTAGTTTTGTTCAGACATTATGCACAGTTGCTTTTGGTCATTGTCGCGCGAAACGGAAATTGGGGTAGGGACGTTCAAAGTTTGATCGAAACGGATTTATGTCTAAGCCTCCGCGACGCGTATAACGCGCATAAACAGTGAGTTTGTCTGGTTTACAGTACCTCATTAGATCAACAAATATGCGCTCTACGCACTGTTCGTGAAATTCATTATGCTGCCTAAATGAAACAATGTATTTTAATAAACCTGTTCGGTCGATTTTTTTACCTTGATAATGCACAACTATACTCCCCCAATCAGGTTGATTGGTGATCAAACAATTGGATTTAAGCAAGTGGCTTACCAAAGTTTCATCTACATCTCGGTTTTCTGTGCAAAGTGCATTTGTCTGGATGTCAGCTGAACGTTCAAATAGCGTGTCTATATCATCTAATATAACGCCGCTTACATTCCTTACCTGATAGGCATCAAATTGCTCAGGTGAAAACAGCTGAATCTTTACTTCTTCTTGTGCACATTTGCTCAGGTCTTTAGCAAGAAGCTCGCTTAGCTCGGTCTTATCTGCAAATACGGATTGGTTTAAACTATTCAGATAGAGTTTAAAAGACTTAGATTCAATAATATTGGGAGATGAAGCGGGTACTCTACATTCCAAAATTGCAATTTGAGGTTTGTTCTTTGGTGTTAGCCATGAGACTTCATAAGCGTTCCATATATCGATGCCAGTAAACGGAAGGTTTTTATTATTGAGGTTGATTTGATCTCTATTAATCGATCTTGCAACGGGTTGTAGTAAAGACGGTGTGTATTTTTCAGGGTATGAGACTATTTTGCCCAAATTTAGATCTTTCAAAGTTTACCTTCATTATTCGTCAGTTATCCGCGAGCAAGCACAGGGTAGGATTACACTTTTATGTAAGTTTGAAAAGAGCGTTTGTTATGGCCTACCTTGCGTTGCATAGAGCGATTTCAATCTTACTTAAAAGTGTAATCCTGCCCTTCGAGCAAGCATTGAATCTTTGCAGCGGAGGCATATTTGCATGTAAAAGCGTGCGAGCGCATCCATTCCGCGTCGAGGAGTGTCAACGCGCGTCTTTTACCTATAAATATGTCCGTAGCTGGCTGCATTGCTTAAGGGAACAGCATTATTCATTATAACCGGATTTGGGGACGGACCGTTGTATTTACAATTCAATGCTCAGAGTATAGTGTATGTTAATTATAAGCAGGATAAGTTTACACAATGTCATTTGAGCATGTCTTTGATAAATTTGTAGATTCTTTGGTTCAAGCGTCTAATGGTGAGAATAAAGGCATGCGTAGTGAGTACGATGACGAATTTCACTCGCCCTGTTATCTTCCTGATAATCTTACTAACGGGGCAGAGGTTGAATGGCGACCATTTTTAAGGCCAACGCCCGTAAATTTGAAAAACCTTGAGGAGGCGCTGGAAATATCCATCCACAGCGATATCTCATCGCTTTTTGGACGTTACTTTAGTCTAGACATGAATGCAAAAACAGAAAGGGGAAAGCTCACAATTCTTCAAGCATTAAACGAAGAGGATTATCAAAGGCTACAGAAAAATCTCATTGCACATGTATTAATGAAACGAAG
The DNA here is from genome assembly GCA_002340325.1 of Glaciecola sp. UBA2563. Classification (GTDB taxonomy): domain Bacteria; phylum Pseudomonadota; class Gammaproteobacteria; order Enterobacterales; family Alteromonadaceae; genus Glaciecola. The sequence continues at coordinate 17,496 of DDLV01000017.1, forward strand.
GTTAAAACAACCTGTAACGCTCTTTTTTGCACTCACAGATGAAGAGGACGTTGTATTATCCGTGTTACCCGAAACGTCTGAAGTTGTTCTTGAACTGATAGGGCAACCACATAAGGAAACAATAGCAACCAGTTTGCTTGAATTTGTAGAGTCGCTTGAACCTAACCCTGTTTATGTAACGCTTTGATGTGTCGCGATTGTGAATCAACAATAATCAATACGTACAACAAATACCGCAGCTATAGATTTGCGGCGTGTTCATATTAACTACGCAAGGATAGTCAAAATTGCTAACTATTAGCAATTTACACAAATCGCAAAGTTGCAAAAAAAGTTATGTTATTGATAAATATAAACAATAATTTCTGGCATGATTTCTGGCATGTTTGCTGGACTAGTGTCTGAGAACACATGAAAATATTCAACAAAATATCCATTAAACATATCTCACTTAGGACTTATCAATGAAAAGAAATCATCTACTACTGATAATAGGAATGTCAGTTTTCGCATTACAAGGTTGTGTTATTTCGGTTTCCGACGATGGATTCGAAACGGGCAACCATTACCATGATGAAGCGGATAGAGAGGATAGGAATAGGGACTATATTTCAGACATAAATGTCGGAGCGGATATTACGCGTGTAAAGCAAGCGCTTGGAACACCGGACTTCAATGAAATTATCGTCAATAACGATGACACTTACACGATTCTTTATTATCGAACACAGCGAAAACACGGCGACGGCATGACCACTAAAGATGAATGCACACCGCTATTGTTCCTTGAAGAGAGTCTTGTAGGCGTTGGTGAATTGGCCCTATCTAGAATCTGATAGGTAATCCAACCTTAGTTCTTACAGGATAATCAATACCAAGATTGCGCTGAGTTTTTTGATCTCAATTAAGTTTCAGTAAATTATGTTAAAAGAAAGTTATTTCAAAACTTTTTCTTTAGTACAATACCAACTGGAATACATCTAGTTAGCACGGAACATTAATGACATCAGTAACTTTTTCACCTGACCATTCTAATATTACGTCTTCATATCTCGATGCTGATGACATAAATGTCGCAGCATCGATACTCTACAAAGCATATTACGACGATCCTTTGTTTAAAGACATCTTTCAATTTGAAAAAGAAGGTTATCAAGCAAGATTGCGTTCAGCGATTCGTGAGGAAGTTACTACATTTTATGATGCTCGACAGCCTATCATTGGCTTATATGAGGACACACGGCTGTTAGCAGTATGCTGCTTGATTAGTCCTGATGCGGCGTTTGGGGCAGGACGGTTTTGGCATTGGCGACTAAAAATGCTCTTAACAGCGGGGTATTTTGGTACGAAACAAATGATCATAAAAGAAGAGAAAGTTCGCGAAAAGATACCGGCGAAGAACTATCATATGCTTTCTTTTATTGGCGTTGAGCCTTCTCATCAGGATAAAGGGTTAGGACATTTACTGATGAGTGCAGTGTTGGGGGAGATGATGGATGATGAAGCAAGTGAAGGTATTGGTGTACTGGTAACGTTGCCAAAATGTATGTCCTTTTTCCGAGATGGTAGTTTCGAGCTCGTTGAAGAGATAAGTGTCAATGAAGTGAGCGGCAAGGTAATGTTTCGCGGCAGAGCCAGCTGATTTTTTATACAATCCACTACTGTAAACAGTTCGATTTACGCTTGATGATATACGGCTGTTTTATTTTTTAGCACTATCTTGATAAGGATTACTCTTGATGTAAGACATTGCGTACATTGTTGTAAAATATTGCATCCAATTGCGTGTATCATAAAAAAAGTAATTTAAATTAAATCTAGATAAAACAAACAGCTAAGCTATTTTTAGCCCATTTTCAATAAAAAATAAACAATCCACTTACAATTTAGGATCAGCATCAGCTTTATTTATTTTGTATTATTAATTCGTGTTCAGGGAGTTGACGCGAAAGCCAACAAAGAACAATGAAGAACAAGATGTTTTTCGTCATGGACTGACAAGGATACTTCAGGATGAAGAATGGCTGCTTAGGGATGTGATAGCCGACAATGGATAAATGGAAAAGGGATCTTCACAGGATGTGTTGCCTGCTTAGGACGAGTGGGAGAAAATGGAAAGGGGCGTAAAGGATTTTATCTGGATGATGTTTTAGCAATGGAACGCCGAGAGGGACGCTCAAAATTCTTTAGGAAAGCAGGCTTTTTAAGCCTGCTTTTTTATGTTGAGCAGTTCCTGTTCACTTTGCGCTCATCAATTAAGTGGTTGATTTGCCCTATGCCTGCATTTTAAACACAGGTAAATCAATACTAATGATTCTCTTGCCTATGGTTTCAATCGTGCCGACGTATTCATTCTCACCATCGCTGCTAAAATGCAAATGATATGTGATACGCCAATCAAACTTTCCTTTATGGGTTCCCAGCCTTGTTCTTACTCTTGCTAACGCAAGAAATTGAAGTTGTTCTTTCTGACAATATTGTTTTGTTAATAAAATAACTGTCTCAGAAATCCCGCGCAAACGCCAAAATTGTATCCCTATCCCCATAATTATTGCGAGGATAAGAATATTCATAAGTGTCATTTTGTATGCATCCGGGCTTTAATTTTTTGTAATTGTTCATGTAGCATAGGAGAGATTTCTTTTTTCCCAAATAGACTTAACACGCTGGCTCTTAATTCTGGAATTGCAACTAAATCAGCGTAAATGCCATTGAATAAATTATCTTGTTCCTCAACCCCAAGGACTCTTTCAAGATATCTTTCTAAGATTTCTTCATCATGTAAGTGCTGCCAATGTCTACCTGCAATAACCACAAGGATTTCGATATCCAGTTGCTTCTCCATGTCCAGTAATGCCTTGATCAGTTCTCTACACACGTCTTTTTCGGCATGACTCATTGCTCTGAGTGCCAGTGCTCTTAAATAGTCTGTGTTGTTATTCACAAATGACGCGAGACTAACACTGCTATCTCTACTCAATGCTTTGCCCTCGATACTAGATAAAAACGACGTGAGAACTGGAGTAGGGTATTTGTTTAATTGATTCACTACGATCCTTTCGATAGCCGCATCATCAAAATTTGCGATTGCGTCAGCTAAGTGTTGGACACTCAAACCTCTCCAATCAATGATTTCAGGTGATATTAGGTATCGGGTGGCAAGCTCGGCATGTTCGCTCAATGGCAAATTCAACATTGACTTTAACATCGCATTGCAATCTGCTCGCATTTGTTGGCTAGGTTCAAAAACAAATGGGTTTTCAGGTAGTCCCCGATCGAAACTATCGTCTATTTGCATTTGGTTTCCCAAAGCCTCTAACAGGATTTGCAAGAATTGGTCACGTGCGGCTACTTGCAGAAGCCCCCTTTCATCGAGGGGAAGTTTTAGATACCAGAGATAGTGTTCATTGCTTGCTTGTTTGTTCCAAAAGGTTATACAGAGCCAAGCACAATTCTGACGAGGTCTGGGAAAGGGGTATTTGGTGTGTTCTATATCAAAAAAAGCTTGATTATCAATTTGTTGTCGACCACGACTGACATCAATGACAATATATTCAGTACCGGCGTGCAGTAAAAATTCACTGATGGTGGAAATTTGGTTAGCGGTATTCATTTGTTCCTTATGGCGCTGCGTGAAGAGATTTGTCGAAAGTGTCCTCTCTTTCGAATGCGCTACTATTTATTCTTCGCCCTTGGACAATAACATTATCAGGAAGTGGAGTTAATTTGCAAAATAACAAGTTACAAATTTTATATGAAGACAAACATATAGTTGCGGTAAACAAACCGTCAAAAATGCTTGTCCACAGGACCAAAATAGACAGCCGAGAAACGGAGTTTGTTGTACAGCGACTACGAGATCAAATTCACCAACAAGTTTTTAGTCTGCACCGACTCGATAAACCAACATCCGGTGTTTTGTTATTTGCAAAATCTTCAGAAACAGCAAGTTTATTTCATCCTTTATTTGCTTTGCATAAGATTGATAAGCAGTATATTGCGGTCGTGCGAGGGTTCATCGAAAGCCCCAAATTAATAGACTATCCGCTTGTAGAGAAACTTGATAAAAAAACTGATAATCTCAGCAAGCATAACCCACCCAGGCAAGCGATAACAATGCTGTCACCGCTTGCAAAATTTGAGGTGGATTCACCTGTTTCCAGATATAAATCAGCACGTTTTAGTTTAATTCAGTTACAACCAAAAACCGGTAGAAAACACCAGTTAAGACGTCACATGGCGCATATTCGTCATCCCATATTGGGTGACACCACACATGGCGATGGAAAGCAAAACAAATTCGCTCGAAGCGTTTTAAATTGTCACAGGCTACTGTTGCATGCTTACAAATCAAGCTTTATTCACCCAGTGTATAAAGAAAGAGTAGAGATCACTGCACCTTTAGAGGGTACATTTCACTGTGCTATCAATAGCTTAGTTGATAAGGCTGGCTACTCTAACCATGAAATTGAAACTATATCTGAATGGTTAGAGTAATAATATTTTAGAAGCTTATGTGTCATACTCCGCGTGGATTTAAAATGACATTTACCGCAAGAGGAAAAATAATTTATGAGAGGAATAAGTATCTTCGCTGGCTCCGTTTATGGTAATGCTCAGCATGTTGCCGAAGAAGTGCAGGCGATGTTGGAAGCTGAAGCAGTTGAATCTGAAGTATTTACGGACCCAACGCTAGATGATTTTATTAATTCTGAATCCATTGTTGTTATAACTTCAACTACTGGGCAGGGGGATATACCACCGAACCTTGAGTTGTTTTATGCGGAACTGAGCGAACAATCGCCAATGATGAATGGTAAGCGTTTTTTAATAGCTGCACTTGGCGATTCTAGTTATGGTGACACTTATTGTGGTGGCGGAAGGCAGTTCAACGAGTTATTAAATAAGCTCCAGGGTAAACCTGTGGCTGACATGTTAGAAGTTGACGCGATAGAGACACTGTCTCCGGAAGATGAAGTCGTACCATTCATTAAAAAACATATCGATGCGCTTGTCGGCTAACGACCAGTCTGATCAATCTTAGCATTAAATCGTGAGAGAAAGCCTTCTCTTAGCGTTGATGGTATTGAGGTCTTTTTTGCGCTTTCAACGCTTATAAGGACATAGGTGATTTTGATATCCGCGACGACTTGCAACGCGTCATCCTGTTCGCGTGAACATTCGATTTGTACGGTATACGACGTATTCCCTACATTAACGGTTCTGCACTGTAGATGTAATACGTCGTCAAAAAATGCGGGACTCGTCCAATTTATTTGATAACTAATAACGCGTTTGTCAAAACCATTCGCATTAAATTCGCGAAAATCTCCCACCAAATGCCTAAAGTATTCGGTATCCGCAATATCCGCGTAGTCGCCATATCGGGCATTAAACACAATGCCTTGGGCGTCACATTCTTGATATCGAACGCGAAGTAAAAGAGTACAACTATTATTACGTGTTAAATTCGCGTTATCCATTTCAACCTATTCGTATTTTGAATTGCTAATTTAAGATGCTGCGTCTGTTTCTGGTTGTTCTAGGGTACGTTTGATTTGGTTTCTTAATTTCACTTTTTGTTCTTGTGTAAGACTGACACCGTCACTATTTGAAATTATAAATACATCCTCCGCTCTTTCACCGATAGTAGCAATTTTTGCCATCTTTAATGTGATACCCTGATCAACAAATAAATGCCCCACGGTTGCCAGTAAGCCCGGTGCATCCAGCGCTTCAAGCTCAATCAAAGTACTATTGTCATTAATATCAAAAAAGCGGACTTTCACCGGCACATCCAATTGGCGCATTTGCCGAGAAAGCTTCCTAGGATTGTTGTGGTACCGACCTGGTTTACTTATTTGAGTATGTACGGCGCTCGCCATGTTTTTAGCTCTAGAATCAGGTTCTATTCTTTCTGAATCCTCATCTAAGATGATCATACTATCAAAGACATAGCCATCTTTAGTAAGCACAATTTGAGCATCGTGAATAGAGCAGTTACGACTGTCTAATACCGAAGCAATTTGAGCAAATAATGCTGGTCTATCGTGGCAATAGATTAACAACTCTGTACCTGCCCGCGACGTCGAGTTAGACGCGCAGACTAGAATTTCATTTTCTTTTAACTTACCGATTTGGCTTATCTGTTGTGAATGCCATGCGATTTGTTTTGGTTTAAATCGAGCAAAATAATCGTTATTCATATTGGCCCAAAATGAAGCATACACCTGTTTGCTAATTCCCATTTGGTCCAATAATTCTGTCGCTAACTGTTTGTGATCTATGACGCGTTTCTCAAATGTGCTAGTACATTCCAATCCATTTTCCAAGGCCTTTTGCGTTAACAAGTATAATTCTCTTAACAAACTGGACTTCCAATCATTCCAAAGATTGCGATTGGTTGCGCGAATATCAGCAAGCGTCAACACATAAAGCATCTCTAAGTGCTGTTGGCTCTTTACCTGATTGGCAAACTCTTTGACGACGTCAGGGTCATAAATGTCGCGCCGTTGAGCAATTACAGACATTAATAAATGGTTTTCAACTAACCATGAAATCATATCTGCATTGTGCTTTGAGATACCGTGCCGCTCACAAAATATTGTTACGTCTCTTGCGCCTAATTTTGAATGATCGCCGCCTCTGCCTTTCGCTATATCATGAAAAATCGCGGCTAAAAAAATGACTTGCGCTTCGTCAATATCTCTGACAATACGACTACAGCGGGGAAACTCATCACGATGGGTATAGTAACGCCTAATATGTTTGACAAGCCTATGGGTATGTTCATCGACAGTATAGGCATGGAAGAGGTCGAATTGCATCATGCCGACGATCTTATCCCATTCTGGGAAATACGATTGTAAGATGCCATACCGGTGCATCAGATCCCAACCGAGGTCAAAAAAATCTGGATTAGACACAAGCTCGATAAATGCCGCTCGACATTCTGGAATATCGACGTAGTAGGTTGATTCAAACGTGCGCCTGGCATTGCGCAACAGACGTAAGCATTCTCCATCAAGCGCTTTAATTTCTGGATGACGCGTAATTAACGACAAAAAGTTTAGAATGGAAACGGGTTCTTCAAAACAGTTTTGGTGGCGAGGAACAAGCAATTCACCTTGGATATTAAAGTCCTCGCTTATTTTCTTTCTCCATATGTTTCTGGTGCCCAAGATATCTTTTGAAAAGCGCTGTAATAACATGTAGTTGAGCTCAGATACTCTTCGCACAATTCGAAACATGTGTTTCATCATCTTTTCTACCGCTAGTTTACCGTCTCCATAGTTGAGCAATGCAGCGACTTGCGGTTGATAGTCAAATAACAGTCTGTTTTCCGAACGATTGGAAATAATGTGAAGTGCAAATCTTATGCGCCAGAGGTTCGAGCGACATTCGACTAACTCAGCATGCTCAAGCTCGGTATAATAACCGTGCCCTATTAATGTCATGCCGTCATATTCTTTAAAGTGTTTTTTCGCGACCCAGCCTATTGTTTGCAGATCTCGCAGGCATCCTGGGTTCTCTTTAACATTGGGTTCCAAGTTGTAAGAGGTATCGTTAAATTTGGCATGTCTGACGTGCTGCTCTTTCAACTTGGCTTGAAAAAATGCCTTGCTTGTCCAGGTGCGGTTAGATTTTTCTTTAAGCAGCTTGAATAAATCGAGGTCTCCTGCGAGCGCTCTTGATTCAACAAGGTTTGTTGCAATGGTGATGTCCTGTTTCGCCAATTGCACTGTTTCTTTGATCGTGCGAACGGATTGACCAACTTCCAGTTTGACATCCCATAAGTAGGTGATAAAAGCACTTATTTTCTCTAACACTTCAAAGGGAAGCTTAGTTTTGCTCAGAATAAGTAAATCGATGTCAGAGAAGAGTTGTAATTGGCCACGACCATATCCACCAACTGCACATAGCGTTAAGTCTTTTACTTCTTCCAGTTCGAGAAGCTGCCAAAGATGCCGCAATAAAGCGTCCGTAAAATTTGCTCTAGCAACAACCAGCTCATCTACGTGGACTTTATTGAAATTTGCTACTAACCAATGCGCGCATTCATCAACGCATTCCCTCAAGCCTAATAAATTTTCTAGCGAATCGACATCTTCGACTTTTTTGATAATCGTATCAATGGTCATCTGCACTACTTATGTCAGGCATTTCATTTTTATGTATTCAAACTACTTAATTAGGCATGTGCAACATGTTCGATAATGCGCGGTAAGTCTTCTTCCTCGCGCAGCGTAAGTACTTCGACGCCGTTTTTTGTGACCAGTAGCGTATGTTCCCACTGCGCGCTAAGACTGCGATCCTTTGTTACCACTGTCCACTGGTCGGGCAGAATTTTAGAGTATCGTTTTCCAGCATTCACCATGGGCTCTATGGTAAAACACATACCCTCTTTAATCACCTCACCTGAGTTGGGCCTACCGTAGTGCACAACCTGAGGATCCTCGTGAAAACCTGCACCTATGCCATGACCGCAGAACTCTCTAACGATAGAATAGTTATGCGCCTCAGCGTGTTGCTGGATAATATGACCAATATCGCCGAGTCTGATACCAGGTCGCACTATTTTTATTGCTTTATAGAGGGATTCCTGAGTAACTCTTATAAGTCTTTCTGCGAGAATGCTTGGTTTGCCTACCACAAACATTTTTGATGTGTCTCCGTGATAACCGTCCTTTATGACCGTAATGTCGATATTCACAATATCACCATCTTTTAGCTTTTTATCACTGGGTATGCCATGGCATATGACATGATTTACAGAGGTGCAGATCGATTTTGGGAATGGGGGATGGCCATAATGCAATGGAGCAGGTACCGCATTTTGTTCGTTCACGATGAACTCATGACACAACGTATTCAACTGCTCCGTCGTCACGCCTTTTTTTACGTGTGGACCAATCATCATTAAGACATCTGATGCCAATTTGCCAGCGACGCGCATTTTTTCAATTTCGTCCGCCGTTTTGATCTTAATCGCCAATGAGAACTCCGCCTTTTTGTAATTCGTTGAAATCAGCGGGGCTGATATTTTTGCCATGCAAAAATAAACAGACGCTAATCACTTTCAACATTGTGTATTTACTTATAAATTATGCTTATCGCTTTTCTATGAATATTACCACATATTTGCGTGTGTCTAATACCATCCGTCTACCCTACGCCCAAAAAATGACTAGATTGCGCACTTTACACCGATTAACTTAACAAAAGCTTGCCTTAAATCACCCCAAATGCTATAAAACGCGCGCTGA
>DDLV01000128.1 GCA_002340325.1 Glaciecola sp. UBA2563
GCAAGGACGCGCGAGCCCAAGCGCCCAGGGACGGTTACAAAGCGTCTTTTAAAAGGCAATATGCCGCAGCTAGATAGCTTAGCTTAAACTAACTGCATTAATTGAAGAAAGGGATTACGACTTTTCATAGCGTATCGTTGTGAAATATCATGATATTCACTCATTGACCGAAAAAACCACAAACAAAAACACCTTAAGTATCTAATTCAATACCAAATATTTTCTTACATATCGACCATTTTTGAACTGCGCGTATATTTCTCCAATCGGTCATCGTTAATTTAAAAATTATACGAAAGTGTCAATTGCATTGACCGATAACATATAAACGCATTCAACATTCACGGTTTTATATATGAAGAACAGACTCCTTTCTGGCGTGTTGTTAACCGTCATGGCCTCATCTCCGGCGTTGGCGCAGTATGCAACAAATCAAATTGGCCAAGCCAATACAAGAGGCAAGCTGGCAGCAGCAAGTGACTTCTCCTCAGTTCGAAGTAATCCCGCTAGTGCCGCTTGGATGGTGCCTGCAGAGACAACGTTTGATTATAATATTTTTGGTCCCATCGGCGCCGGATATGAAGTCGGAGAAATCGACTCATTGCTAGATGAGCTTGATGAACTCATAGATATACTTGAGCAAGACAATTTATCAGCGCAAGACGCATTAGATGCTAAAGAGCGCTTCGATCCCTTCTTAGTGAATGCAGCTATTGACGGCAGAATAAAAACATTTGGTTACGCCAGCATCCCCGTTTTTCCAATGTTTATGCGTGTCAACGGCCATCATACAATCTATGCCGATCTTCACGTTGGAGGGAGCCTTCGCGCAACTGTTATCGATGATGAGATTGATATCGTCGGATTTAACGAGACATTCGCAATAAATACAGATGCTGCCGTTTATGTGAAAAGTATGGGATTGGTTTCTTTTGGGTTGGGGTATGCGTCGCAAATCTGGGAATACCAAGATGCATCCATCTTCGCAGGTGCTAAAGCAAATATTAATCGGTTTTCTCTTGCAAAAAACATTATTTCTCTGGCAGGACTCGAAGATGGTGAAGATATCGGGGACGCCATAGAGGATGACTATGAAAACAATGCCAACTCTAGTGTCAATATTGGTTTGGACATTGGTGTCGAATGGGTGGGGCCAAGGTATCAATTAGGACTGACGATAACAGACATTAACGAACCTGATTATGACTATGGCAGTTTGATATCCGACTGCGGTGGGCTGTCTGGAATATCCCTCGACAACTGTATTGTAACTCAAAACGCGATTTCAGCTGGGCGGCTTAATGGTGAGGAGACCTATACAGCAAATGCGCAAGCGACGTTATCAGGCGGATATCGTATGGGAATTGAATACGGTATTTTACTCGGCGGGTCATTTGATATAAATGAGAAAAACGACCCCATCGGCGACCCTTATCAATGGTGGCATTTATCCGCTACGACGTTCTTCAACAACTTTTGGGTACCAGAGCTTAGGCTAGGCTACAGTCAAAATATGGCCGGTTCAGAACTCGGTTATTACTCCTTTGGCTTAACATTTTTTGAACGCGCTAGTTTAGATATTTCGTGGAGCGATGAAAAAGTCGAAATCGATGATTCCGAAGCACCTCGTTCAGCCATGCTTAGCTTTTCAATCCAATCAAAATTCTAGCCGGAGGTATTTATGAAAAAATTGTATTCCATGGCGGCAGTATCACTAGCGCTTCTACTTAGCGGTTGTGGTAGCAATGATGAAAATCAGGATGTACCTTCTGCTGAAACGACATTACCGCAAATCGACATAGTGTTGCCATTATCGATTATGAATGGCTATGTTGCCAACGCATTGGTTTGGGTAGATTTCAGAGAAAACGGCGCAATTGATGGATCAGAACCTTTTGCATTTAGTGATAATCAAGGATTTGTTAGTTTTAACCCAAACACTGGCGTAAATTACTGTGAAAGCAGTGAAGCAAGTTTACAACGATACTGCTTACGTACAGGTGTCAACGCAAGCAACTATGTGATCAAAGCGGCAAAAGGTATTGAGCTTCTCACGGGGGAATCGTTTAAGTCAGTACTTACTACAAATATAAGCGCAAGCGATGCAAATACATACATGAGTGGGTTAGCGCAACTTGGAGAAAGACCAGAAGGCGATGCGAGCGATTGGTTGGATACGATTGATGCAAATATGGGTAAGCTGTCGATTTTTACAAGTATTAAGCATTATCTGCCAGCATCATCGAATTTGGTGGATGTCCTTGCAGACAATGGCGTAGCGTTACCCGTAAACTTCACAGAGCAGTCGCTACTTTCATATGACTACCTTGCGCGATTGGCATCAAATCAGGCACCTTCAGGTACGCTTTTTGAGACCGAAGTCACACTCGGGAGAATGGTTGACTTTATCGCTTTGAACCTTGACGCAGCAACGTCAAATCTCGACATGGGGTTAGATGGGCTTCCTATCGGCAATGGAGATCTTGTCGTTGCATCATTAGCCAAGTCGCTGGTGTCTGAAGGGCAAACTACATTGCGCAATCAGTCAAAGGGGATGTTTTTGCCCAAAGATAGCGCAGGGTCTAAATCGATTGCACAAGGCTTGGTGAATTTGATACTTAACGCTATCGATGAGGACGCGTCCGCTCAAATAAGATCAAGCATCACGCAAATTCTTGAGAATAGTGCGCTTGAGCAGACGGGTGAACAAATTGTTGAAATAGCGAACACATATTTTGATGAAGCCCTTACACCAGAAGACAAGGTGACAGTGCAACAAATAACCACGATTATTACGTCTGTTAAACCGATCATAGAAAGTTCTACGTCCGAAGTTGAAGCGCTGCAGACGTTAGCTGAGGTGTTGTCGGACCCTGAAAACCCGCTTGCCCAACAACTTGACGCTCAAAGCGCTGAAGTGACAGGAAATCTTGACCAAAACGAACCAACAAGCATCACACATGATTTAGCAGGACTAGCATTGGAGTTGGTGGAACAACTGCAACAGCAAGGTACGCAAGGCGCGCAAGAAGTCATCAGTAATGCACAATTGCAAACGCTTGCAGAAGTTGAAGTTGCGTTTGGGTTTGCGGATAAATTTCTCAGCATTTCGGGCATACAGGACGGTGATGAATTCGGTCAAATGGTCGCATTTTTTACAGGTGACGCGGAGGCCGAACAGGGCGAATTAGTTATGTGTATTTCTTACAGAAATCCTCAGGATGCCACTGATAATATACTAGGCGAGCGCTTTGTCGGAAACTGGTCTGAAATAGGCAGTCGTACGCGTATTTCTTTAGTAGCCGAAGGTATTACTGTACAAATGAAATTGTTGGGTGAAATCGTTGGAAGGGATATTCCAGCCGATTCACTATTGCCCGGTGTCGACAAAATGCCTGGACAGCTTTACGGTGAATATAGTTTCACACTAAACGAAGATAGTGCAACTTGGTATTCAGATAATGAGTCATTCGAACAGAGTTTTGGTTTGGAAAACATAAGCGCTGTTCCACAAACCGACCAAGCGTGCCAGCAGCTACTTAGTTTATAAGTTAAGCAGTCGTTAACGCAGTTCAGTCGGTTGAGACTGAACTGCCATCACTTTGAGGCAAACTTGAAAAATCTTTGGTATCCTAATTGTATTCACACATTGGGGCCACATACCAACCTACATGCGCTCGCTTGCTGATACACCCGTAACTTCTCTCAAAGGGGTTGGTGTAAAAGTCGCAGAAAAGCTGGAAAAGCTTGGGCTGCGTAACTTACAAGATGTTATCTTTCATTTACCACTGCGATACGAAGACAGAACGCGTATCTATCCGATTGCCGATTTACGCGCATTTACCCATGTGAGTGTGCAAGGACAAGTACAAAGCGCAGACATTAAATATGGCCGCAAGCGTATGTTGGTGGTGAATATCACAGATGGTACCGGTTCAATCAACCTGCGATTTTTTCATTTTTCAGCGGCGCAACTTAAAGGTTTTACAACGGGTAATACGATTAGAGCGTTCGGAGAGGTACGCACAGGTCCCTCGGGTGTTGAAATGATGCACCCTGAATACAAACATATTTCAAATCCACAAGAATCGCCGTTGGAAGAAACATTGACTCCTATCTATCCAACGACTGAAGGTGTTAATCAGCTAACCCTGCGAAAGCTTACCAGCCAGGCATTAGAGCAGCTGTCGAAAGGTGCCTTACCTGATTTATTGCCAAAGCGCTTGTATAAGAATCAGCTTGCATTGGAAAGCGCCTTACAACTTGTGCATCGACCAACACCTCAAATTGATATTGCCCAGTTGGAAGAAGGTATGCACCCTGCTCAACAGCGCCTGATTATCGAAGAGTTGTTGGTGCATCAGATGAGTATGCTCAAAGTCAGAGGACAAAATAGTTCTGAGCCTGGTATTCCAATTCCTGAAGCCAGCGAGCTTATTGAGAAATTTCTTTTGACGCTGCCGTTTTCACCCACGAATGCGCAGCGACGCGCAGTAACCGACATCAATCGCGATTTACAAGAAGCAAAACCGATGATGCGTTTGGTACAGGGAGACGTGGGCTCTGGTAAGACACTAGTTGCAGCATTAGCGTCGTTATCCATCATAAATGCAGGCATGCAAGTCGCTTTGATGGCACCAACGGAATTGCTTGCTGAACAACACGCCAATAACTTTAAAAACTGGTTCACACCTCTTGGTATAAAGGTGGGTTGGCTTGCTGGTAAGCTCAAGGGCAAATCAAGAGAAGAGGTTTTAGAAGCGCTTGCATCTGGCGATGTACAGATGCTAGTTGGAACTCATGCGATTTTTCAGGAAGCTGTCACATACCAAAACCTTGCATTAGCCATCGTTGATGAGCAACATCGATTCGGCGTACACCAACGTCTTGCTTTACGCGAAAAAGGCAAGCAGCAAGACTTTTATCCGCATCAGTTGATTATGACAGCTACACCGATCCCTCGTACGCTTGCTATGACATCATATGCCGATTTGGATGTATCGATTATTGATGAATTACCGCCCGGACGCACACCTGTGAAAACAGTAGTATTACCCGATTCTAGGCGCAACCAAATCATTGAGCGCGTGCGCAAATCCGCACTAGAGGATAACAGGCAAATCTATTGGGTGTGCACGCTAATCGACGAGTCAGATGTGATTGAAAGTCAAGCGGCAGAAGATACTGCAATCGTGCTAAAAACGGCATTGCCCGAGCTTAAAATTGGACTGGTTCATGGTCGTTTAAAACCGTCAGAAAAACTTGAAATAATGGAGGCTTTCAAATCAGGCACAATTGATTTATTGGTGGCAACTACTGTCATCGAAGTTGGTGTCGACGTGCCTAATGCCAGCCTGATGATAATAGAGAATCCTGAGCGCCTGGGCTTAGCTCAACTACATCAATTAAGAGGAAGAGTGGGTAGAGGCAGTATTGAAAGCCATTGTGTATTGATGTATCAGAGTCCTTTATCTAAAACTGCAAACAGACGACTCGGTGTATTGCGAGAATCTAATGATGGTTTTTTTATTGCTGAACAAGATTTGAAAATACGAGGCCCAGGCGAATTGTTGGGCACCAAACAAACAGGTATTGCCAATCTAAAAATCGCAGATCTAGTGAGGGACGAAGTGCTTGTTGAAGAAGCAAAACACCTCGCTGAAATTGTCTGGTATCAACACAATGATAACGCGCTGAAACTTATTGATAGATGGCTCGCTTATCGCGATGATTTCGGTCATGCGTAAGGATGGCTTAGCACTATGACAGACGTCGCTAGGACAGTCGTACTTATTGAAGATATCGGTTCGCTTGCAGCGCATGAAAAAGCGCATGAACTTGGTAAACGTTTTCACTTGCCGGTTTTTGAGGCCAAGCTACATAAAAAGAAAAAACAGTTCTCAGGTGAGCAATGGCAACTCGTTGTGACACAAAAAGGTGTCGTACTGAGGCTATCAAGCCAACCAGACTGGGGCGATATCTTTGTTGATTTTTGCGCGGCCAGTTTGGCTTACCGCCGGCAACATGGAGGAGGTAAGAAAGAACCTTTAGTGCGAGCCGCTGGCCTGCATAAACAACGTGGTCAGCGCATACTCGATTGCACTGCTGGCATGGGAGTGGATAGTTTTGTATTAGCCAGTGCTGGCGCTCATGTTTTAATGATTGAGAGACAATACCAAATCGCAATACTACTGGAGGATGCGCTGAAACGAGCCAGCGAAGCGCATCTTGATATCAGTGAAAAAATTTCACTCGTAAAGGCAGATGCATATGAATACTTATCTGACTCGCCAACAGATTATGATGTGATTTATCTCGATCCAATGTTTCCACACAAAAAGAGATCAGCCTTAGTTAAAAAAGAGATGCAGGCTTTTCAAAAGTTAGTGGGTGGTGATAAAGACTCGTCTAAGTTGATGTCATTAGCACTGAATATTGCAAAGCGACGTGTCGTTGTAAAAAGGCCGAATTATGCTGCGGCGCTTGAAAACAGTGATAACAGGCAACCCGATCTAGTCGTAACCAGCAAAAAACACCGTTTTGATGTGTACTTAATAAATACTTAAGGTTATTTATGGGTCTCAATGTTATTTGGTCACTCTACTTATGGGAACGATTAAGCCTATCTGCGTAGTCAATAAAACATCCTCGGGAATACTGATAGAGGCGTTCTAGAAACAAGATACCAAAAAGAATAAAGACCATATAGTGATACCAAGAATACGTTTTAATCACCAAAAAAATATGAATGACGATCATGAGTGCAAGAATGTTTGTGGTGTTGTGTATACGCTGCCAATTTTTTTTTAATTTCTTTTTAGGCCACTTAAAGGAGGTCGCACTTAGTATCATCATTATCACAAATGCTAAACTTCCAACCATTAAGAAATACCGAGTGCTAACATCGTATACAAGTTCTTCCCAGATAAATCCCAACTCAAGGTAGAAATAAATTATAAAGTGCCAAAATAATAAGTGCATACCCATTAGTCCAAACATGCGCCTGTGGTCGCGAAAAAAATTCCAGTCAGATAATCGCTTCCCGCGTTCCCATCTGCGTTGAATAGCTATCTGACAGAGCAATCTTTGTAGGGGCGAACTTAGATAAGAAAAGAAATAAAAAAAAACGGTCCAATATCCTGTATAAAAAAGCAGAAAATCGAAAATATTTACGTACGATTCACTGATTTTTATACTGTTAACATAAAATATCGCTGGATATCCTAGCACGAGTATTGATAGATAAATAATTATCCGATCATGACGTCTGCGGTGTTTCTGTGCGTATTTTAAAAATCCTGCAACAGTATCCATATCAAAACAAGGTATCAATGATATCTGGAGAGTAAAGTCGCTCGAGCTGTCGGGCATAACCATTTAACAGTTTCGTTCTAACCTTTTTGTTCTCACCAAGCGGTAATTCACGTCTTTGTGACCAACGGGGGTGCGGTACATTGGGGTTTACGTTGCCGTAAAAACCATACTCACTTGGTACAGCTTGTTGCCAAGACCCTTGAGGTTGCTCTTCGACCAATGTAAGTTGCTGAATTGCTTTTATACTCTTATATCCATATTTCCAAGGTACAACAAGCCTGATAGGCGCGCCGTTTTGGACGGGTAAACTCTCGGAATACATGCCAGTTGCAAGTATGGTCAACGGATGCATGGCCTCATCAAGCGTAATACCTTCAACATATGGCCATGAGAAATTGCTTGTTCTCTGTCCTGGCATTTGCTTCGGATCGAAGACTGATTCAAATTTAACGAATTTCGCATTACTCAGAGGTTTTACAAATTCTAAAATTCTTTGCAGTTCAATCCCTTGCCATGGGATGACCGCAGACCATCCTTCAATACAGCGAAGCCGATAAACACGTTCGCAAGTTGGCAATGCCATTATTTGCTTTAAATTTAAGGTGATTGGGTTTTCAACTAGACCTCCAATATTTAGTGTCCAATCACTATAGTCGAATTCTTTAGCTATATGCCTAACCATCT
Source organism: Glaciecola sp. UBA2563 (assembly GCA_002340325.1). Taxonomy (GTDB): domain Bacteria; phylum Pseudomonadota; class Gammaproteobacteria; order Enterobacterales; family Alteromonadaceae; genus Glaciecola. Next base: position 7,999 of record DDLV01000128.1, read on the forward strand.
TTTTGTTAGTAGAAAATTCATAGTAGTTGTTGTAACTTGTCACGAATTTTTTTTGGGTAGAAGAAATAGGATCTAGAAGAAGTTTCTTACACGCAATGCTATCAGACAATGTTTCCGCGAGAACCAAAGGAGAGCCGCACAGTAAACCTGCTGAAATAGCCTTTTTAATGAAGGATCTACGCCCTAAAAAAGTTCTCTTCGGTGTAATGCGCGCTCTCATACCAGAATTATTACAATTACTCTGATTCGGATTAGCGCATGCTCAATACATAAGCGGTAACCGCATCAATCTCCTCTTTAGAGAGCTGATCGCCCCAAGGAGGCATTTGAGGAGATCTACCGACGGGTTCGCCTCCTTTGTCAATTATGAGATAGACGTACTCTGCCGGAACTTTACTCTGTGTCAGATTGAAGGGCGGAGGGTCTTTGATAATCCTTGCCATTCTTCCATCCCCTTCTCCTTCGCTGCCGTGGCAGAGAACACACCTCGATTCATATACCTCGAGGCCAAGCCGAAGGTCAGAACTTTCTTCCGCGACAAACCGGTGGTTTTCTAATAATGTGAGTGCATTTTCAGTATCATTTCGCAAGTGCAAGATAAACTTGCTTACTGACTCAACTTCTGTCCATGTTAATTCATTACCAAAAGGCGGACTATATATGCTGCTACCCTCGAGCATCCCTCCAAAGACAACAACGTCGTGTATTTCCTTTGCTGTCGATGCCTTTTTAGATGTTATTAGATTCGTGTCAGGATAAGATTCTATTCTAAGAGGTATTTTACCTTCACCCATCCCTTGTGAGCCATGACACAACATACAATTCCGATTGAACACTTTGGCACCAATCTCAAGAGAGGGGGTTGTATCATCCTCGCTATCACTTGCGAATAGTTCAAACGAGACAGAAATTCCGCCTATCAACAAGCAGCTAATCATGACTCCAAGGAAACGAATGTCCACGCTAGTCCTCCACCTTTATCTTCATCGTCATGTTAGGGTGGATTGCACATTCAATTTCAACCTCTCCAGCCTCTTCAAATGTTACTTCCTTCGATTCACCTTGAGGAAAAGAACCGAGGTCAAACAACGCGGCATCGCTCAAACTGAACACATTGTGAAAAAACGGGTCTTCATTCAAAAACTCGACAGTGTCACCTTTTTTGATTGTTAGCTCAGAAACAGTAAACTCCTTGTTTTTTTGTCCTACGACATGCGTCTCACTGGCGGTGACAGAGTGAGATATTATGGAGCTACCTAAGATAATTGCTAGTACATTTATATTGTTCACGTTTGATTTCCTAATTTTCCAATGGTAATTGAGGTAATACAAAATTTTCAGGCGGTGTAGTCAGAGCGAGCATAAAATCTACTAAGTCATTAACCTCCTCGTCTGAAAGCATAGCAGCTTTAAAGTTAGGTGATATGTTTGTTTTAACAATACCGCCAGACTGATAGTGTTCAATTACCTCTGTAAGCGTTTTAGCTGACCCGTCATGAAAATATGGTGCAGTAAGGCTTGCATCTCTCATTGTGGGTGTTTTAAAAGCACCTTTCATAAGCTTTAGTGGGCGCTCTGAGAATCTACCCAAGTCCGGATTTTCTTTTCCAAACGCAGCCAATCCTAGGTTGTGAAACCCATTGTCAGTGAAATTTGGAGCGGAATGGCATACAGAACAATTTCCTTTTTCTGGATTCATGAATACCTTAAAACCATTCACTTGTGCCTTGGTCATTGCCGTTTTATCACCCTTGACCCAGCGATCAAACGGTGAGTCTTTGCTCACCACTGTCCGCTCGAACGAAGCAATCGCTTTACCGAGCGCCTCTTCTCCAATCGGTAAGTCAGGATATGCTTTCTTAAATAACGATGAATACTCCACATTACCATTCAAAAATTGAAACAACTCTTCTAGATTCATGTTCATTTCGTCGTGCGCTCGCATTGGTCCAATAGCCTGTTCTTCTAATGTAGGCTTTCGGCCATCCCACATTTGGATGTCGTTGTAGCCAGTGTTGACAACTGTGGGACTTGCTCGACCAAGCTGAACACCCTTATTACCGCGAGCTTTGGGTAATCCATCTGACCAGCCGAACATTGGACTATGGCATGTCGCGCACGACATATTTTTGTCACCCGACAAACGAGGGTCAAAAAATAGTTTTTTTCCTAACTCTACTCTCTCAGGTGTTAATTGATTATCTTCCGGCTGAGGCATTTCTCCGAGCAACCATTTTTGCAGGGAAGGATGACCGGCTTCAAACGTTGTTTCCTCAAATTCGTTTGCCACTGCGATGCCGCTCAATGCAGCAGAAACTATAAATAAAAAATTACTAAAAAATGGCCTTTTGTTCATTAGTGGCTCCTCATATGTTCTGCTTCGTTAAGCAATATCTATGCACATTAGTCTTCAGAATTCTTTTCTAACTTAAATTTGGCGACTAACCCGTTCATCACGACCGCATTTTCTAATAATTGGTTAGATTCATTGCAAAGCGAATCCATATCATTTGATGTGTTGAGCGTTAATTGATTCAGTGAATCGAAAAATCGGTTTAACTCTTCGAAAAATTGTGTTTTCTTGTCGAATTCAACTTTTGTTTTGTCTATATGGTCGATACTTTGGCGAGACAACGACACGGTAGAATCCATTATGGTTTTGACTTCCAATAGTCTCTCTAGGTTATCGTCTAGCTCTTTGTAATTGCTCTCAAACACCGAAAGGCTCGAATCAATGTTAGCTGACATCTCATTTGATAAATGAGATATCTGATCGACTGCTTCGCTGGTCCTTGTGGCCAACTGCCTTACCTCATCTGCAACAACTGCAAAACCACGTCCGTGCTCACCAGCTCTCGCCGCTTCAATGGCAGCGTTCAACGCCAGTAAGTTTGTTTGTTCTGATATAGCGAGTATAGTTTTTGTTATATCACCGACTTTTCCAGCCGAAACTGATAATGCATTATTGTTTTCAACGACTTTTTGACTATTAGTTTTAAATGTATTGAGCGAATTCACACTGTTGTGAATCGCTTCGGCTGAGCCAGAGCTATTTTCCGAGGTTTGCCTAGCGCAAGATATAGAGTCATTTAAACTTTCCAAAATAACAGTTATAACTGCTTCCATGTTTTGGAGTTTGCCAAGCAACGTGGTAACTTCACTTTTTATTTGAGAGATTCCCTGTTGGGTGTCTTTAGAAAAACTACCGATAACATCTGAACTATGTTGCAGTGACTCACTCTGGTTTCGTATACCTGTAACCATATCACGAAGCTTTTTGCCTGCTTGAACAAGGCCTTGATTCAGCTGCCCAATCTCGTCTTTGCATTGAGTTTCTTTGGAATATTGAACGGTTAAATCTCCTTTCGAAAACTTATCCATCGCATGATTGGTGTCTTTCAGTGAACGTGCAAAATTTCTGGAAGTTACAACACTAAGTATAATTGCAAGTGCAAAAGTGCATGCCATAACGATGGAAGACACCATAACGAGCTTTTTGTTTGACTCAGCGTTTGACTCCGCTAATGCATAAAGTTTTGCGTGATTTTCTTCAACCAATTGATTTGACAGGGTAACAATTTCATCATATTTCGCCGAATTTTCATTGAGAACTGACATGGCTTCGGCGTCTCGGTCTTTTTTTCCATGACCAATAATTTTCATAGATATGGGCTTAATTTCAACGAGCGCAGCGCTAAGCTCCTTTAATGTAGAAGATTGCTGCATTTTTTCCCCTAACCCATCAATGGTTTCATCAATGTAGGAGGTTGATTTGATCGACTCTATCGCATAGCGTCGAATGTCTGAACTCTCAGCACTGGCGATGAGGTATGATAAGGATAATCGACTATTTTTTATCGCAGTTATCACTTGTCGAACAGACTGTTGTTGAAGAGAGGCTTGTTTAAATTCTATTTTGCTACTAGCGCTTTGTTGGAGGAGCGAGTACAGACTGAAGCCAGCGATAATTGTTATCACAATCAACTGAGGCATGCTTAGCAGTAAAAGTTTGTAAGACCAACTTACGTTTTTGAACCAGCATAAAATAGATCCTCCACTTGGTGAAATCTTGACTCCATCGTCATCAGAAGGTCGCTCGGATAAAGAAGCAATCATATTTGCATTCCCAAAATGAAAATTCGTTAGTGTTAATATCGACCTCAACATCGCATTGATTAGTAAACAGTCTACCTCTTAGCATTTTCATTATGTTTTAGCGTAAAAAAGGAAACATATTTTACGGATACCAGCAAAAAATACAGTTTTGATGTTTACTTAATCACACCAGTTGTTATGCGAGTTTGAAGCGTTCCATATACTCTCTGCTTTGCTGAGAAGATTCGCTTAAGTAAGAGACATTGTCAGCGATTTGTCTTGCAGCGTCTGCGCTTTCCTTGCCAATGGTTTGCAGTTCTTCCATGCTTGAGCTGATGTTTTTAATCGTACTTGACTGTGTGTCCATTGACGCACTGATTTTATTTAACATGTCTTGCGTTTCAGCCACTGAACCCGCAATCTCATCCATTCCATCGTTCGCTTTTTCTGCAACTTCAACACCATCTTGGGCACACCGCACAGCTTCGGCAACGAGTGATGTTATTTCCGCGGCAGCATTGGCAGAGTTGCTCGCGAGTGTTCGAACTTCGTCAGCAACAACGGCAAA
>DDLV01000067.1 GCA_002340325.1 Glaciecola sp. UBA2563
TCGAAATGCCAGAGATGGATGGGTATACGTTAACAGCAGAAATTAAAAATCTGCCCGAACTCAGTAATCTAAAAGTAGTTCTTCATACTTCACTAAGCGGTGTATTTAATGAGGCGATGATTAAGAAAGTTGGGGCAGACGATTTTATTGCCAAGTTTCACCCAGACGAACTCGCTAAGTCGGTGCAAAAATGGCTGACGTAATAATTAACCAAGTCAATTGATGTATAACTGCTAAAGCGATTTTATTTTGGCTGAAATATCTCCAAAAACCTACAATGATTTCTCAGATATGCTATATCAACGCATGGGTATATGCTTGGGAGAAAACAAGCAATACTTGGTGCAAAGTCGACTAAAAGCACTAATGCGCGACAATAATTACGTTTCATTAGATGAACTCATATCGGATATTGTCAAAGGTAAAACAAATGAGTTGCAAGAGGCCGCGTTATTTGCAATGACAACTAACGAAACGTATTGGTTTCGCGACGAATACCCATTTAGCATTCTTCGCGATACTTTGCTTCCCGCGTTATTGGAAAAAACAACGTCACTCAGGATTTGGAGCGCAGCGTGCTCAACAGGACAAGAGCCATATAGCATAGCCATGACAGTGCTGGAGCAGCAAAGGCTGTCTTCTCGGAAATTTACTGAAATTAAGATCGTTGCCACGGATATCTCGCAACCGGTGCTGGACTTTGCGACAAAAGGTGAGTACGACAGCCTTGCGATTTCAAGAGGGTTAAGTCAGCAGCGACTGTCAAATTTCTTCACACCAAAGGCTCGTAGCTGGCTGATAAATGATGATGTAAAGCGATTAGTAAGATTCAGGCCATATAACCTTTTAGATGGATTCGGTTCGCTTGGAGAATTTGACATTATATTTTGCCGAAATGTACTGATTTATTTTAACAATGAAACGGTTGCAACTACCCTGCAAAAATTTTCCGCTCAATTGCCGCAAGGGCGATATTTGTTTCTCGGCGCTGCGGAATCGGCCGGCGTGTTAAACGATCGTTTTAAAATGATAAAGCAACCACAAGGTCTCTATTATACTCGCCTCTAGGCCAATCCTTCTATCCACACGTTCCGTCAAAATTCACGTTTTTTTTAGTCACTTTTCGATTGGCATAAGGTTTGCTGGCTAAACGGTGAACATAATCAAACTGAAGCTGATGATAGTTATCTTCGACCTAACCAGCCTGCAATTACAGAGAATGCGGAAAACAGATATGGCGATAAGTTTAGAAAGACTTGCAAGTTTTCACCACAACGTACTAAAAGTGCGCTCAGACAGACTTGAACTGATTGCGGGTAATCTGGCAAACGCGAACACGCCGGGATACAAAGCTAGAGATTTAGATTTTAATCTGGCGCTCAAGAGGGCCAGTAGTGGCCAGAAGGGGCTTGCTACGACACACCAGAAGCATATTGACGCAACGCCCTCTATTGCACCTGAAATCAAGTTTAGGGTGCCAGATCAACCCGACACGGGCGACGGAAACACCGTTGATATGCAAGTCGAGCGGAACAAGTTCTTGGAAACTTCGATGCGCTTCGAGGCAAGTTTAATGTTTTTAAACGGTCGTTTTAGCGGACTGAAAAAAGCGTTAAGTGGTGGAGGACAGCAGTAATGAGTTTATTTAATGTCATGGACATTTCAAGCACTGGAATGGCTGCTGAAAATGTTCGACTTAATACGACTGCAAGCAACATCGCAAATGCCAATAGTGTTAGCAGTAGTATTGATACTACTTACAAAGCAAGACATCCCGTTTTTGCAGCTGCTTTGGACAAAGCCACTAGCGACCAGTCGAAAGGAGTAGGTGTGCAGGTGCTCGGGGTTGTTGAGAGTTCAAAGCCGTTAATTCAAGAGTATGCGCCGCACAACCCAATGGCGAATGAAGAGGGTTATATCTTTAAGCCAAACGTTAACGTCATCGAAGAGATGGCGGATATGCTTTCAGCTTCAAAAGCGTACGAAACGAATGTGCAGGTGGCAGATACTACGAAACGGATTTATCGACGTGTCTTACAGCTTGGTCAATCTCAGTAAGCTAGTCATTGGTTTTAAACAAATGAATACTGTCATTGATAGAAGAAATTAAAAATCAATAGGTCATTTTTATGAGTGTAATCGAACAGCGTGGCTTAAATAGAGATCTGTTTTGGGAAACAGAGCCTCAACCACCCGTCTCAGACGGTACAGAACAAACGTTAACACAACAAGACTTTTTTGCTCTGCTTACCGAACAGCTAGCCAATCAAGACCCTACTAAGCCAGTAGATAATGATCAAATGGTTGCACAAATGACCTCATTCACAACTGCCGATGGCATCACTCAACTCAATGAACAGTTTTCTAGTTTTGCAGCGTCTATGACCTCTAATCAGGCGCTTCAAGCGTCATCACTGATTGGTCAGCAAGTGCTAGTCAATGGGAATTTAGGTTACAAAGATTCTCCAGATAGTGGGTTAACAGGCGTCATTCTCAATGAAAACACATCACAAGATACAAGCATTAACATACTTGACGACTCAGGGGCAGTTGTCAGGACGATTGATGTCGGCACGCAACCTGCGGGTAATATAGAATTTAATTGGGATGGTACCGACGATAGCGGCAATCCTTTGCCGGCCGGCAATTATGCTGTGCAAGTAGAGGGTTCAGTCTTTGGCGAGCCAACCGCGCTTCCAACAGCAATCAATAGACACGTTGACAGCGTTAGTCTGACAAGTTCTGGACAAGGTGTCATCTTAAACTTAGATGGTGATGTCAGTATTCGACTCGATGATGTTATTCAAATCGGTAATTCCTAAAGAAGGTCAATAAAGGGGTAATTTATGTCATTTAATATTGCGTTAAGCGGAGTTTCTGCATCGCAACGAGACTTGGATGTCACATCCAATAACATCGCCAATGTGAACACGG
>DDLV01000044.1 GCA_002340325.1 Glaciecola sp. UBA2563
CCCGAGCGGACAGGGACGTCGTAAAGCGACTTTTAAATGCGTACATGCCGCAGCTAGCGCCTAAAGTCTTAACAAAGAGTGCGGTTGCCACTTCACTGACTATCACTATGTATGCTTATCACGGATAATTACTTGACCAAATCGACTGCAAAACGTATAAATCGTTAAAAGTTTTATTCGAGTCGCTATGTCAGCAAAACATCCAATCATTGCTATTACGGGTTCGTCGGGCGCAGGCACCACTACCACTACTAATGCAATCAGACATATTTTCAGAACGCTTGATATTGAAGCCGCCAGTATCGGTGGTGATAGTTTTCACAGATTCACGCGCCCGGAAATGGAAGTTGAAATTCGAAAAGCCCAAGAACAAGGTAAGCACATAAGCTATTTTGGGCCGAAAGCCAATGATTTTGATGCGCTAGAAAAACTTTTCGAAGAATACTCTAAATCAGGTACCGGTCAATATCGACAATATCTCCACACCTTTGATGAAGCTGTGCCTTTTAATCAGATGCCAGGCACTTTTACGCCTTGGCAAGATTTACCTGAAAAAACAGACCTTCTGTTTTACGAAGGACTGCATGGGGGCATAAAAACCGATACTAATGATGTTGCATCGTATGTCGACCTTCTTGTAGGTATGGTGCCCATTGTTAACTTGGAGTGGATACAGAAAATTGTTCGCGATACATCAGATAGAGGGCATTCAAGAGAAGCCGTAATGAGCAGTATCGTTCGTTCATTAGATGATTATTTTCAATATATCACTCCGCAATTTTCGAGAACACATGTCAACTTTCAGCGTGTACCAACGGTAGACACTTCAAATCCATTTAGTGCAAGAGAAATCCCAACACAGGACGAGAGCTTTGTGGTCGTTAGGTTTCGCCGAGAGATGACAAATGTCGATTTTCCGTTTCTGTTACAAATGATTGACGGCGCATTTATGTCAAGAGTCAATACAATCGTTGTGCCAGGCGGAAAAATGGGGCTGGCAATGGAGCTAATTTTAACGCCACTGATTAAAGACATAATAGCGCGAAAAACTCGCGCTGGCGTTCAGGTCGACTGGATTGCGGATAACTGAGAAGGCTATATTGACCTTATAACCGCTAACAAAAAGAAAAAAGACTAAGTATGAGACAAGAAACAACAAAAATACTGGTTGTTGATGACGACATGCGATTGCGCTCTTTGCTAGAGCGTTACCTTCAGGAACAAGGCTTTAGTGTGAGAAGCGCTGCAAATAGCGAGCAAATGGACAGACTCCTTGCTCGAGAGAACTTTCACCTACTTGTATTGGATTTGATGTTGCCAGATGAAGATGGATTGTCTATTTGCCGCAGATTGCGGCAGCAAGAAAATGAAATTCCCATTGTAATGTTGACTGCGAAGGGGGATGAAGTCGATCGGATAATTGGATTGGAAATGGGTGCTGATGATTATTTACCAAAGCCATTTAATCCAAGAGAGCTATTAGCCCGCATAAAGGCAGTGCTACGCAGAAAAACAAACGAGGCACCGGGTGCACCATCTCAATCAGAGCAGGTGGTAAAATTCGGTAGGTTTAGTTTGAATCTCGCGACACGAGAAATGCTTAACGAGGAACAGCCAATGTCGCTCACTAGCGGTGAGTTTGCCGTACTCAAATCGTTGGTAACACATCCGCGTGAACCTTTGTCCCGTGACAAGCTTATGAATTTGGCAAGAGGGCGGGATTACAGTGCGTTAGAGAGAAGTATTGATGTACAAGTATCAAGACTTCGAAGAATGTTGGAAGAGGACCCCGCCAATCCTAGATATATTCAAACGGTGTGGGGACTAGGATATGTATTTGTGCCAGACGGCGGTACACCTGGATAATTCATAGGGTAGCAGTTAATGCGGCTGTCATTCAAAAGCACTTTTGCACAGACAGCAATCCTCATTGGCGGATTGTTATTGGTCAATCAGATTGTGTCGTACTTGTCCGTTACCTACTACTTTATCAATCCTAGCTATAATCAAATCAATGACTTAGTTGCTAATCAAATAAAAGTTCTGCTTGTCAGTGGAAAAAGCACCCTGTCTGACGCAGAAAAAAAGAATTTATACGATTCAGCCGGTATAAAATTCTATGACCAAAAAAGTGCAATGCACGCTGGATTAAGCGATGCTACTTTTTACGAGTTCATGTCAAATGAGGTGTCGAAACGTCTCTCACGAAATATAGAGGTAAGAGTGAATCCGGGAAGACAATATGTCATTTGGATTAAACCTTATAAAAATGAAGAATTCTGGATTAGTTTTCCGGTGGAAGGTATTAATCAGACTAACATTTCACCCCTTGGTATGTACTTTACAATCATCGGATTACTTAGTGTGATTGGCGGTTGGATATTTGTTCGTCGACTTATTAGGCCGCTGTTTAAACTGCAGCGAGCAGCAGTTGAAGTCGGTGACGGAAAGTTTCCGGAGCCGCTACCACTTAACGGCAGTAGTGAACTCATTGCCGTCACTCAAGCATTTAATAAAATGTCTGCAAACATCAAACAACTCGAAGCGGATCGGAATTTGATGACAGCAGGGATCTCGCATGATTTAAGAACACCATTAACCAGAATACGATTGTCAAGCGAGATGCTACCTGATGACCACGACTGGATAAAAGATGGTATCGAGAGTGATATAGAAGACTTAAATGCAATCATTGACCAGTTCATAGATTACGTTAAGTCAGATAGCGGTGAAAAACTGAGTATAGTGGATATAAATGCCCTGATAAATGAAACGACGCGATCACGCAAAATGGACAAGGAACATAATATTACGCTGGATTTGGGCCAAGTTCCGGTAGTTAAAATTCGCAGAGTAAGTATCAAACGAGTGCTCGATAATCTTATTGAGAATGCGTTTCGATATGGGAGCTCAAAAATTTTGATAAAAACACGATTTATTGAAAAATCAAAGGTGCTGCGAGTCGTGGTAAGGGATTTCGGCGACGGAATAGAGCACGACAAGTTGCAAGAGCTCTTTTACCCATTTAGACAAGGCGATAAAGCCAGGGGTAGTCAAGGCTCAGGCTTAGGGCTTGCCATTATTAAGCGTATTGTTGAAAGTCATGGAGGCAAGGTCGAATTTAGTAATCATCCTCAAGGTGGTTTGCAAGCTGGTTTTAGTCTTCCGTATTTTTCATCAGTAAAACGCGTAAATTAGGGGTTGTTTACCTTTAATGTTGCAAAATATGAAAGATCAACACGCTCTAGTGTTTATGTTGCGTACCTGCATCCAGAAAACTATATTTCCCTGACATAATATTGTTTATATCGACTTCATCAAATAGGTATTGTGCGTCACAATAGTGGCAATCCATTTTCACCACGCCATCCTCTTTCAAAATATTGTTAAGTTGCACTCTGTCTATATTGCGAAGCGCTTGCGCTGTCCTTGCTTTTGAACAATCACATTTGTATTTCACATCACTTACATCAAGAATTCGAACGACTTCTTGATTAAACAAACGATACAGCAATGATTCGTTAGATAACCCAAGAATTTCTTGCTGCGTTGTCGTTTCTGCCAGCACTTGCAAATGTTGCATCGATGGATGTTCGGCGGGCATGCTAGTCTCGCTCGTCTTCGGAATAACTTGCAAAAATAAGCCTGCGCTTCCGCTTCTGTCGGTAGCCTCAGACAGACCAGAAAACAAATACAATTTGGTGGGAAGCTGTTCAGACTGCTCAAAATAGTGCTCTATGCACGCTCCTAGAAACGGTTTGTCAAGCGCAATGATACCCTGATAACGTTCGCCTTTTTCAGGCGTAATCGTTATAACTAAGTAGCCCTTTTCAAATAAACCTAGGAAGGACAAATTCTCAAAGTCTTGACCTTCTTCGAATCTTACTACCGACTTAAGTGCTTGCTGATGCGTTGCATGGACAACGGCGTATTTTATTATGCCCTGGCTTTGTATCTGAAGTGAGACTTCACCTTTAAATTTTAAAACCGCTGTTAGAAGGCTTGTTGCAGAAAGCATTTCACTGATTAATTGTTCGACTACAACAGGGTATTTCTTCGTTGCAACAGCATCAACAACTGTTTGGTCGAGCTGCACAAGCTCGCCCCTAATATCGTGATGTTCAAAAATAAAGCGTGTTAATAAATCGCTCATTTCCCTTCCTGGTGTTTAACTTGAATAAGTTGCCTACGTTGTTTTTTGTCAGGTTTTTGCAGAGGTTTCGGGTTATGAAAAGCGCTGAGTTGACGCGCTTGTTTATTTTTTTCCCTCAAAGCAATACTTTCAACAGTTTCTGAGTACAAGGTTTGCGCTATGGCTGCCTTTTGTCTTTGTTCTGCGAGGCCTTCAATAATAACAGTTTTATTATCAAACCCAGCGGGGATTTGGACCATTGCACCAACTTCAATGACTTTACTCGGTTTAGTCCTTTGTCCGTTATACTTGACTTTACCTGCCTGTATCCAATCACGAGCCATCGTCCTCGTTTTACAAAAACGCGCTGCCCATATCCATTTATCCAATCGAATTTGTGTTGAATTAACTGAATTTTTCATATGTCCAATGGGTCTTATGTTTTGTTAAAGTTTCATCACAATTAAGTTCCGCTATTGTTCAAAGCGCGATCAGCCGATATCATTACGCGGTTATCCATTTTATTCATAGGTGTAGAAATCAGCAGTCAAGTTTTAGAGCAAGCTCAACAATTTTACAAGCGGCACGATAATAAGTTAATACTCATTATAACCGTATTGCTAGTGCTCTACCTAATTTCAGTTATCGCTAAGTTTGCATGGCAGTTGTTTCCTGCGAAGCAAAGCATGTCTGTTTCGGACACCAGTGTCTCAACCGCGGTTGAACGCAGTGATAACGCTGGCTCAATGATAACCAATTTGGATTCATTATTGAGACTTGATTTGTTCGGTGCCATTGATGAAGCGCCCGAAGAGCCAGTGAGTGAAGAAATTACTGATGCACCAGAAACAAGATTAAATCTGGTTTTACATGGCGTAGTGCCTAGTTCTGTTAAAAATCTGGGCACGGCGATTATTGCTCACCGAAATTCGCAAGCGACTTACAGTATTGGTGAACAGATTAAAGATACTAACGTCACGCTCGAACAAATTTATTCCGATCGGGTAATAATTAAGAACCGAGCGGTAAGAGAGACTCTGATGTTACAAGGCGTCAAGTTTGACGAGGCAAATCGCCAACGCGAGCAACAGGCCAGACGTGCGTCACAGAATAGAAGCCCACAAATAGAGCCGCGAGAAGTGAAACGGCAAATTTTAAGTGAACCTGAAAGTTTCACAGATTTTATCAGGATGTCACCAATGCAAGATGAAACCGGGCTTATTGGATATCGTTTAACAGCAGGTAATAGGTACCCGGACTTCTTTTCATCATTGGGCTTGGAAAATGGTGATATTGCCACGGAGGTGAATGGTTTGGATCTGACTAATCCACAGCAAGCGCTGGAGGCAGTTTCACTGTTGGAAACTGAAGAAACACTAAATATTGAATTAATACGGGATGAAGTAATGATTTCCATCTCAATTGATGTCCCTAAAGAGTAAATTGGATTTATATCGATGTTCCCTAAGACGAAAACAACCATACGCAATCAAATCATCTCAGCAGCCACATTCGCTTGTTTGTTACTGAACGCGGGTTTTTCACACGCCAATGGATGGAAGCCTCAAATGGAGGGCGTAGAGATAACTGATTTTATTGATAGCGTGGGTATAAACCTCAAAAAAACGATCATTGTCGATCCGAATGTGCGCGGTAAAATAACGATTAGAAGTCAGGATGAAATGACTGACGATCAGTATTACCAGTTCTTTTTGAATGTCCTGCAGGTCTACGACTATGCCGTAGTGGAAATGCCCAATGGCATCCTTAAGGTCGTTCGTTCTAAAGATGCGAAATCATCTAATATCCCAGTCGTCGAAGGCACGAATTTTGACGGTGACGAAATGATTACGCGCGTAATACCTGTGTACAATGTACCAGTTAGAGAATTAGCGCCAATATTGAGACAGCTTAATGACCAAACTGGTGGCGGCAACGTCGTTGCTCACGAGCCTTCCAATGTGATGATGCTTACCGGAAGAGCTGCGGTCGTGAATCGGCTCGCGGAAATCATAGAGCGCGTCGATCGTG